>JAUXBQ010000042.1 GCA_030619365.1 candidate division FCPU426 bacterium
TCAGTTCGTGACCTTGGCCAAGGACCGGAAAATCCGGGTTATCCCGCTGCCGGTGTCCGGGCCGTTTCACTCCCGCTTCATGCAACCCGCGGCGGACCAGCTGGCCGCCGAGTTCGCGCAAACGGACTTCAAACCGGCCCGTTTTCCCGTGATTTGCAATGTCAGCGCCGAACCTCTGACCGATCCCGGCGCGATCCGGGAAGCGCTGGTTAAGCAGGTAACCGGGTCCGTGCGCTGGGAAACCTCCATGCGCCGCATGCAGGGCCTGGGAGTGACCCGATTGCTTGAAATCGGCCCGGGCCAGGTTTTAAAGGGTTTGCAGAAAAAAATCGATCCGTCTCTTGCGGTGGACTCGGTTTATACGCCGGCCGAGATTGACCAGGCGGCCGCGGAATTGTCCCGCATCAACGCGGCCTGATTTAATGTCAACCGGGGGAGTTTGATATGGACGCACAAGCCAAGGTAGGCCTGGTCACCGGCGGGGCGCAGGGAATTGGGCTGGCAATCGCAGGGGAGCTGGCTTCCCGGGGCGTGGACCTGGCCCTGGCCGACGTTAATCTCGAAAAAGCTGAGATCGCGGCCCGGGAATTGGCCCAGGACACCGGGCGACAGGTCATGGCCGTTAAAATGGACGTCTCCGCCTACGCCGAGGTTGAGGCGGGCGTTAAAAAAATCGTTGACAAATATGGCCGCATCGATATATTGATCAATAACGCCGGGGTCACCCGGGACGGTTTGATCATGCGTATGAGCGAATCGGACTGGGACCTGGTGCTGGCGATTAATTTGAAAGGCACGTTTAATTGCATCAAGGCCGTGACCCGGCCCATGATGAAGCAGCGTTTTGGTCGCATCGTGAACGTGTCCTCCGTGGTCGGCCTGATGGGCAATGCCGGACAGGCGAATTACTCGGCCAGCAAGGCGGGCGTGCTCGGATTGACCAAGACCGCCGCCAAGGAACTGGCGCCCCGCAACGTAACGGTGAACGCCGTGGCGCCGGGTTTTATCCAGACGCAAATGACCGAGGTTCTCTCTGAGGAAAACAAGGAGAACCTGAAAAAACTGATACCCTTGAGAGCGCTCGGTGCGCCCGAGGACGTGGCGCGGGCCGTGGCCTTTCTGGCCTCTGACGAAGCGTCCTATGTGACCGGACAAGTCCTGGCTGTGGACGGCGGGATGGTGATGCATTAGGTTCCTACTTTTCTTTAAGCAATAAGGCGGCGGGAAGCGCCGCGCCAAAACGATATATTCGTTAAATTTTCTATAAATTAAGGAGGTTACGGGACGTGTCATTAGAAGCCAAAGTCAAAGAGATTATTGTTGATCAATTGGGTGTCAATGCCGATGAAGTGACGAATGAAGCCTCATTCATTGAAGACCTGGGCGCGGATTCGCTGGATACGGTGGAATTGGTGATGGCCTTGGAGGAAGAGTTCAATATGGAAATTCCCGATGAGGAAGCCGAAAAGATTAAAACCGTAACGAATGCCATCGATTTCATTAAGTCGCACGCCAACGTCGCCCAGTCCTAAGCAGCGGACGATTATCGGTTTTACCTGCAACGCCGAAAGCCTCGGGCAGGCCCCGACGGGAACATTTGTTTTTGAATTTATACTTGTAGGGAACGGTCCCCCGACCTGAATAAGGTTGTCGAAGATGGGATTCCCTTCGGTCCGCGACCGTTCCCTACGCCCGTTGGTCGCCCCAACCGGAGGGGAATATCGAGCGGGACTTCCGTTGGTCGCCCCAACCGGAGGGGAATATCGAGCGGGACTTCCGTTGGTCGCCCCAACCGGAGGGGAATATCGAGCGGGACTTCCGCTGGTCACCTGCGGAATGAGCGTGCAACGCGAGTTTGTTTGGTGGTGCCCCGGGCGAAGCCCGGGGCACCACCAAACAAACAGAATAAAGCCGGGAGAAGTTCCCCCATTCGCTTCCTGGCGAGCGGGGGAATTTTTACGTTTTCTGAGTATAACTTGAGATAGATAGGGAGGGAGTATGCCTAAGCGGGTCGTGGTAACCGGCCTCGGAGTAATCACCCCGGTGGGAAACGATGTCGAGACCTACTGGAAGAACCTGTTGGACGGAAAATCGGGGATTGGGCCGATCACGCATTTTGACGCTACGGGGTTTGATTCCCGGATCGCCGGGGAAGTGAGGGATTTTGATCCCTCCGCCGAAGTGGATCGCAAGGAAAGAAGGCGCCTGGATCTATTTGTCCAGTACGCCCTGGTGGCGGGTCGGGAGGCGATTCGACACGCCCGCCTGGACCTCGAAGCCCTGGACCGTGACCGGGCCGGCATCATCATCGGGTGCGGCATAGGCGGCATTGGCGTGGCCGAGGCGCAGAAGGAAGTTTTGATGTCCAAGGGCCCCGGCCGCGTTTCGCCCTTCCTGGTTCCCATGATGATTCCCAACATGGCCCCGGGCATCATGGCCATCAAATACGGGTTTCGCGGGCCGAATATCTCGGTGGTCACGGCCTGCGCCTCCGGAAACAATGCGTTGGCGGACGCGGTGCGGCTGATCCAACGGGGAGACGCGGACCTTATGGTCGTCGGCGGTACCGAGTCCGCCGTAACCCCGCTGGCCGTTTCCGGATTCTGTTCAGCCAAGGCGCTTTCCTGCCGCAATGATGATCCGCAGCACGCCAGCCGGCCCTTTGACCGGGACCGGGACGGTTTCGTGATGGCCGAAGGCGCCGGGGTGGCTGTGGTGGAATCCCTGGAGCACGCCCAGGCCCGCGGCGCCGCCATTCTGGCCGAACTGGCGGGTTACGGCATGTCCGACGATGCGTATCACATGACCTCTCCCTTGCCGGACGGTTCGGGCGGCGCCCGTTCCATGGAACTGGCCATTCGGGACGCCGGTATGCAGCCGGTGGATATCGATTATATCAACGCCCACGGCACTTCCACCCAGCAGGGCGACATTGGTGAAACCCTGGCCATCAAGCGCGTTTTCGGGGACCGCGCCCGCCAGGTTCCGATTTCCTCCACCAAGTCCATGATCGGGCACACGCTGGGAGCGGCCGGCGGCGTGGAATTCGTCGCCGTGGTGAAGTCGCTGATGGAACAGACCCTGCACCCCACGGCCAATCTGGTGAAGCCGGACCCGGAGTGCGACCTGGATTACATTACCGAGGGCCCGCGGAAAACCACCGTGAAGAACGTGCTCACCAATTCCTTTGGTTTTGGAGGGCACAACGTATCGCTGGTGGTGAAAAGCTTCGCAACGTAGCGCCACCCCGGTCCGCAGGCCCCAAACTCTCTCGCGGAACGCCGAGGAATAGGAATGACGGAACCCCAGGAGTTTCAATCTGCGCTGGACCGGATTGCCCAAGAGATCGGGGCGACCGAAGGGAATCCCGTTCGATGTTCCCCTCCGGTTGGGGCGCGGCCCACGACCCGGGAGCTGCTCGCCCGCGCCTTTTACCACCGATCCTGGGTGAACGAGGAGCGAACGCGCGGGAAAGCCGACGCCGGGGAATCGAACGAGCGGCTGGAATTTGTTGGAGACGCGGTGCTCGGGTTTGTCATCGCCAAAGCGCTTTACCAGCGCTGGCCCGGCGCGGACGAGGGGCGCCTGTCCAAGGCCAAGGCGCGCTTGGTCTCCACGCCCGCCCTGGCGCGGTTCGCGCGCCGGCTTGAGCTCGGACCGGTCC
The DNA here is from genome assembly GCA_030619365.1 of candidate division FCPU426 bacterium. Lineage (GTDB taxonomy): Bacteria > Oederibacteriota > JAAXVQ01 > JAAXVQ01 > JAUVAV01 > JAUXBQ01. The sequence goes on from JAUXBQ010000042.1 coordinate 3,665, forward strand.
TGCGGCTGGGACACGGTGAGGAATCCTCCGGCGGTCGGACGCGGCCTTCCTTGCTCGCGAACGCGCTGGAAGCCGTGATCGGCGCGATCGCGCTGGGAGAGGGCACGGACCAGGCGGAACAATTCACACTTTCCCTGTGGTCTCCGGAGATTGACGCCGCGGCCAGCGGCCAGGAGACCGCGGACTACAAATCGCTTTTGCAGGAACACGTTCAAAAGCAGGCGGGCGCGCTGCCGGAATACCGGGTGGAAAAGATCCTGGGCCCTGACCATAACCGTCAATACGAGGTTACGGTGTCCTGGCAGGATCGCGTTTTTGGCCGGGGACGGGGCCGAAGTAAAAAAGAGGCGGCCCAGGCGGCCGCGGCCCAGGCCTTTCAGAGTATCGAGAAAATCGTCGCCGAAGGGGGATGAAATGAATTATTCTTTAACCGAAGAACAGCAGATGATCGTGGATACCTGTCGGGAGTTGGCGCGGGAAAAAATCAAGCCCGTGCGGGAAAAATACGATGAGGAAGGCATTTTTCCCTGGGATATCGTTAAGGAGATGGCGGCTGCCGACCTGATGGGGTTGTTTATCCCCGAACAGTACGGGGGCCTGGGCGGGGGTATCCTGGAGCTCTGCCTGGCCGTGGAGGAGCTTTCCAAGGTCTGCGGCGGGATTTCCCTGGCCATGGCCTCCACCGCGCTCGGCACGTTTCCCATCCTCCTGTTCGGCAATGACGAGCAAAAGGCGAAATACCTGCCGGATATCGCCGCCGGGAAAAAGTTGGCGGCCTTTGGCCTGACTGAGGCCAATGCGGGTTCGGACGCGGGCAACATGCTGACCACGGCTGCGCGTGATGGAGACCACTACGTGCTCAACGGCACCAAGCAGTGGATTACCAACGGCGGCGAGGCCGAGATCTACACGGTGATCGCCATGACCAATAAGGTCAAGGGTACACGGGGCGCCACGGCTTTTATCGTGGAAAAGGGCACCAAGGGCTTCGAGTTCGGCAAAAAGGAGAACAAGATGGGGATCCGGGCCTCGGCCACGCGTGAGCTGGTCTTCACCAATTGCCGGGTGCCCGCCAAAAACATTCTGTCCAAAGAGGGCATGGGTTTCATTGTGGCCGTGAACACGCTGAACAGTTCCCGGCCGGGCGTGGCGGCCCAAGCCCTGGGGATCGCGGCCGGCGCCCTGGACGCGGCTGTTCATTATTCGCGGCAGCGGGTGCAGTTCGGGCAGCCCATCAGCAGCATCCAGGCGGTCCAGCACATGCTGGCGAATATGGCCACCGAGGTGGAGGCGGCGCGGGCCCTGATCTATGTCGCGGCCCGGACCATTGACGGCGGGGCCAAGAGTTTTGCCAAGATCTCGGCCATGTGCAAATTGTTCGCTTCCGAGGTGGCCATGCGCGTGACCACGGAAGCGGTCCAGGTTTTTGGCGGCTACGGGTACATGAAGGAATACCCCGTGGAAAAAATGATGCGCGATGCCAAGATCACCCAGATTTATGAAGGCACCAATCAGATTCAGCGGAACGAAATCGCCCTGCAGCTCATCAAAGAAGCGGCCAAGGCGAAAAAATAAAGAAGTCCACGAAATACACAAATAAAATTCGTCACCCCGGCATGTATTTAGCCGGGGTCCAGTACGTTTTGGAATACCAGTTGTATGTAGGACCTGGATGTCCTGGATTCCGGCTAAGAGCATGCCGGAATGACGATGTTCTATAAAGACGATCTTTTCAATTTGTCAATGCGAGGAGCGTTTTTAGCGACGAAGCAAACTTCCGTAGGTATATCAAGGTCTTATGGGAGATTGCCGCGCTCCCTGCGGTCGCTCGCAATGACAGCATACGGGAACTCCACGTACCTACAATGTACTGGATTCCGTCCCGGATTAAAACGTGCCGGGATGACGAAATGCCGGAATGACAGGATAGACTGATTGTCATCCCCGAATGATCTTATCGGGGATCCAGGACGAATAAGACCGCTGCTGCATAATAGGCCTAAATGTCCTGGATTCCGGCTAAGGGCATGCCGGAATGACGATTAGTAGTGACGCAAAGACAACTTATTTTATAAGGAGACACGGCATGAATATCATCGTTCTCATCAAGCAGGTCGTGGCCACGACCAACGTGAAACTCAATCCCGAGACCGGGACCATGATCCGGGACGGCGTAGAGAGCATCCTGAATCCTTTTGACGAGTATGCCATTGAGGAAGCCCTGCGGATAAAGGACAAGCTTGGCGGCAAGGTGACGGTGGTCACCATGGGTCCGGCGCAGGCCAAGGAAGTCATCCGCAAGGCCATTGGCATGGGCGTGGATGAAGGTATTCTCGTCACGGACCGCGCGCTGGCCGGCTCGGATACTTGGGCCACAGCCTATACCTTGTCGCAGGTCCTGAAAAAAATCGGTGATTATCAGCTTATCATTACGGGCAAACAGGCGGTGGACGGCGATACGGCCCAGGTGGGACCGGAAATGGCCGCCTGCCTGGATCTGCCCATGATCGCCTGGGTCCGAAAAATCGAGGAAATCACGGAGTCCACGATCCGGGCCCAGCGACTGATGGACGACGGGTATGATGTCCTGGAAAGCCCCCTGCCGGCCCTGATTAGCGTGGTCAAGGAAATTAATGTGCCCCGCCTGGAATCGCTGAAAGGGAAGATGAGAGCGAAAAAGCACGAACCCGCCACCTGGGGCGTGGCGGATCTGCCGGATTTTGACCTGATCCAAGTGGGGCTGAAAGGCTCGCCCACGCGGGTCATGAAGACCTTTACCCCGCAGCGGCAGTACAACAGCGAGATAATCGGGGGCGAGCCCCCGCAGGCCGCGGCCTCGCTGTATCAAAAAATAAAGGCCATGAATATCGTCAATAAATAAGCATCCGGCCCATGCGAACCGCGGGGAAGAGAAACCGATTATGATTTTCACCGAGAACCATTAATACTTCTGTTTGTGTCATCGCGAGGAGCGGAGCGACGTGGCGATCTCCTATAGGAGATTGCTTCGCTGACTACGTCAGCTCGCAATGACAGCGTAATGTATGAAGCATATGCGCTACTAGTAATACAATGAGGGAGGCGGAAAACTCATGTCCACAAATGACTGGCAGGACGTATGGATTTACGCAGAGCAGCGGGACGGCTCTTTAAGTTCGGTATCCCATGAATTGTTGGGCGCCGGGCGCAAGCTGGCCGATGATTTGGGGCAAAAATTGGTGGCCGTGCTGCTGGGCCATCAGATGCGGGCGGCGGCGGACGAGCTCGTGGCCTTTGGCGCGGATAAAGTCTTTTACCTGGACAGCCCGGCCTTCGGAAAGTTCGCGGATGAGCCGTACGCCCAAGCCCTGACGGACCTGGCGCGCGAGCACAAGCCCTCCATCATCCTGGGAGGCGCCACGGCCATTGGCCGGTCGTTCATTCCGCGGGTGGCCGCGAACTTAAGAACCGGCATGACCGCTGACTGCACGGCCCTGGAAATTCATTCGGAGAAAAAAGTTTTGCTCGGCACGCGTCCGGCCTATGGCGGCAATATCATGGCCACCATCATCTGCGAGGAAAAAAGGCCGCAAATGGCCACGGTCCGGCACAAAGTAATGAAAGCGCTCGAACGCGACACCGGCCGTCAGGGTGAAGTCGTGGAGCGCAGCCTTCCGGAAAGCGAATTGACACTACGCGCCAAAGTGGTTGACGTGGTCAAGGAAATCGAGGAAACCTGCAATATCGCGGAGGCGGACATTATCGTTACCGGCGGGCGGGGCGTGGGATCCAAGGAAAAATTTCAACTGGTGCGGGACCTGGCCGCGGCCATTGGCGGCGCGGTGGGAGCTTCCCGGGCTGTGGTAGATGCCGGCTGGGTGCCGTATTCCCACCAGGTTGGGCAAACCGGGAAAACCGTTTGCCCCAAAATGTATTTCGCCCTGGGCGTGTCCGGCGCCATTCAGCATCTGGCTGGAATGCAATCTTCGGACGTGATTATCGCGGTGAACAGTAATCCTGACGCCGAGATTTTCAAAGTCGCCACCTATGGTATCGTGGGAGACATCAGCGAAGTGGTTCCAGAACTCATCAAACAATTCCGCAACGGAGGCTAAGCTGCATGTCCGCGCGAGCGGCCCGCAGTGGTCTGGCTTGGGCGGCCTTGGTTTTGCTTGGTCCGGGTGTGATCCTGCCGGGGCAATACGCCCAAGCCGCGGCCCTGGCCGAGGAAAGTTCAACCCGGCCCGCTGAGGTGACCCTGGATTATATCGCCCGGGCGCCGGAAATTTCCACTCTACGGTTTCTCTCTCCTCCCGGGTTGGAACCCGGATTCCAAACCGCGCTTAGTTACTATCATCCCCTGATTCTGCACTTGGACTATACCTCTCATTCCGCAGGCCCGGTGGGTCGGCTCGACTTGCCGGGCGAGCGCCGTTTGCGCACAGGCCTCCTGTTTTCCGTTTATATTGCCGGGGAGCGCCGAATACTCCAGCCGGGTTCTCAGGGAGTGGTCCTCACCACGACCGTGGGACCAGGGAGTATTCGCGAGGACTGGGTCTGGCCGGATGGCGTGATTCTCAACCGGGCCTATTATCAGTCCGCAGGCGTGGTGGGCAGCGGGATGCGTTGCGTGATTCATAATCAGGGGCGCGCCCGGTTGAAGGGCGTGCGCTTGGAAGCCCGGTTACGGGATCCGGAAATCTCGGAAACGCGTGCTCGCCGTGCGGAGAGCGAGGCGGATGATGAGATTGCCGTGGACCCGCGCCATGCCACCCTCTACTTAAGGGACTATCTTCGCCGGGAGGAGAGCTGGCTGGGCATGGGATGGAGTGAGGAGGGCGGACTTATCACAGCCGGCGAGAGCAGCCATGATGAAACAATTCCCTGGAATAAACCGGATACCAAATCCGCAGGCCTGGTGGTGGGGATGGAGACGCCTGCCCAGGACCTGGCGCCCGGTCAGTATTTCAAGGCCGTCTTTTGGATGACCTGGGGGCCGGACCGTGAAACAGTCACTGCCCGGTTGGACGCGCTGTTCAACAAGAGCGGATATTATCAGTGGGAGGAAGAAGCAAAGAAAAACACTTCACGCGGTGTCCAGTTTCATTGCGAAGATAAATACCTGGTCCATTTGTTTCAGTCTATCAAGGGATGGGCGAACTGGATGGTGCGTCCTAATTACCATAAAAAGAAGTATTTATACCACCTGGTTAAAACCTCCGAGATTATGCCTTCCGGTATAATAGGAAACATGGAGGGATTTTTAATTCTGGAGCATAATGAGGCAATTCAAAACTTTTTGGATCATTGGCTGGATCAGCGCACCGAAACGCCCGAAGTGGTGGCCACCATTATTCTGGCTTGCCAGTATTTTTTCCGGACCCAGGACAAGACCTGGCAACAGCGAAATGTCGAACGGATTCTCGAATTGACCCGGTTCCTGGCGGACCTGGATCATGATCAGGACGGATTACCGGATTACCAGCTGCCCGCGGAAGTGTATACCGAACTTTACCCGCTCTTGTCCCCACAGCATCCAGCTTACAGGCGAGCCATGTCGTTTTCAGATCATGCCCTTGACAGCCTCTGGGCCCTGCGTCTGTCTGCGGAATTTTTGCGGCAGGCGGCCAATCAAGAGTTTCAGCAGGAAGGCGACCGCTTTCTGCGCATGGCCGGCCAAGGAGAGAAAACCCTTGAGAAAAACTACTGGCAAGCCGGGCTGGGTCAATCTGGATTTTACGCCTATTCCCGGTTGGTAGATACGGGTTTTCCAGTACCCTATCAGGGAAGCGGCGCAATTCGCGTGGTCCGGGCCGGGATTGGAGATCAGGTCAAGCAAAAGGCGGTTTTCCTGGATTTATGGAATAATCCGGCCTGGCGGACCAGCCAGGAACGCTACCGGTATTTACTCGGTGAAGACAAGTCCTTTCCGGATATACGGATCCCGGGCGAATCCCAGGTTGACTTTTTTTGGACCCACGAGATTTTTAAAGCGGGATTATTGGATGAGAAAACCGCGGAAGAAGCGGTCAGGCGCCTGCTCATTTATGCTCGCGGGGTGGTGCTGGACCCGGAAATCATGGGTTTGCCTGGCCGTAAAAATCAAAAGCCCACAGGCGCGAAACCAGCCGCGCTTAGTTATTTTTCGCTCATATTTTCGGGGTTGGGCGGTTTGATCCCGCAATCCGGAGGAATGCGGGTTGTGATTCCTGCCTATCCTCAGGATTTAGGCGTGAAAATAAAGCGTTTTCCGTATCAGGGAGCATTCATTGACTTGACGGTAAAGGGCCCAGGAGGCGGGACTGGAACCATTATTGTTAACGGGAAACGCTTTGTCCCTGGAGGCTATCTAACCAAGAAGGTACTGGCCTCGGGCCGGGTGCGTATTGAAATTACCCGAAAATCAGCGCGGAAAAGGCCTAAAAGGTAGGGAACAGGCATGCCTGTTCCCTACGATACGGCTTGACAAACAAAATGGAATATGATACAAAGTTAAGACTTATAACCGTCGGCACCTCCAACTGAGTGTGGTTTCTAAAGGAAAGACCCTTTTTACGGATCTCCAACCATTAAATCACTCTCCCATACTTGAAATTAAGACGGCATTCTAATTCATTTTATTTCATAAAATATTTAAAAAGGGAAGGGAGGAATCAAAATGACGTTGGTTAAAGAAAAGAAAAGCGAATTGATCGAAACCAACAAGACGCACGAGACGGACACGGGGTCTCCCGAGGTTCAGATCGCCTTGCTTTCCGAGCGGATCAACGGACTCACGGATCATTTTAAGGCCCACCAGAAAGACCATCATTCCCGTACCGGCTTGTTGATGTTGGTCAGCAAACGGCGCCGTCTGCTGGACTATTTGAAAAAACATCATGTCAGCCGCTACAAAGCGATTATCAGCAAACTCAGTCTTCGCAAGTAATTCATTTTGCCTGAATCCAGGCAGCAGGAGGCAACATCTTGAAAGGTGCAATAACCGTCAGCCGTGAAGTGGCAGGCCGAACGTTAACCATCACGACAGGACACGTGGCGCGTCAAGCCCATGGAGCGGTGACTGTGCAATATGGGGGAACCGTGGTGCTGGTCAGCGCGGTATGCGCCCAGGAGGTTCGCGAGGGGATTGATTTTCTGCCCCTGACCGTGGAGTACCGCGAGCGGACCTATGCTGCCGGGAAAATTCCGGGAGGATTTTTCAAGCGCGGCGGGCGTCCGGGAGAAAAGGAAATCCTGACCGCCCGGCTCATTGACCGGTCCATTCGTCCGCAGGTTCCCAAGGGCATGCGCAACGAGTTGCAGGTCTATGCCTTGGTGATCTCCTCGGACATGGAAAACAATTCCGACGTGTTGGCCCTCGTCGGCGCCTCCGCGGCCATGGGCCTGTCGGATATCCCTTTCGCTAATATTTTAAGCGCGGTCCGTATCGGCCGCGTTGACGGCCAGTTTGTAGTAAATCCGACCTTTGAACAGGTCACCCGGAGCGAGCTGGACATCGTGGTGGCCGGCAGCCTGGACAGCATTGTCATGGTCGAGGGCGAGGCCGAGCAGGTTCCGGAAAAGGACGTGCTGGAGGCCTTTACTCTCGCCCAGCAGGAAAACCGGGAGATCATCGGACTCCTGAACGAATTGATCGGCAAGGCCGGCAAGGCCAAACGCACCCTGGAAATCAAAAAAGTAGATCCTGAACTGGAGAAAAAAGTCCGCGCCCTGGCCGGCGAAACCATTGCCCAGGCCGTGCGTAAGGAAGAGAAGCAGGCCCGCGCCCAGGCGGTCGCCGAGGCCACGGAGCATGTGCTCGGGCAGTATAAAAAAGAGGCGGGTCAGGAACTGGAGCCGGCCCAGGAATCGGATGTGAAGAAGACGCTGGAAGCCCTTGAGGTGGAAACGGTTCGCGAGGACATCGCGTTGAAAGGCCGGCGGCCGGACGGCCGGGGTCTCAAGGACATCCGTCCCCTGCAAAGCGATATCAACGTGCTGCCGCGCCCGCACGGTTCGGCTATTTTCACCCGCGGCCAAACCCAGGCCTTGGTGGTCACCACCCTGGGGACCAGCGGGGACCAGCAGCTCATGGAGCAGTTGGAGAGGGAATATAAGAAAAATTTCATGTTGTACTATAATTTTCCGTCTTTTTCCGTGGGCGAAGCACGGCCGATACGCGGCCCGGGACGGCGGGAGATCGGGCACGGCATGCTGGCCGAACGCGCCCTGGCGCCCTTGATCCCGGACAAGGAAACATTCAACTATACCATCCAGATCACCTCGGACATCCTGGAATCCAACGGCTCTTCCTCCATGGCCTCGGTTTGCGGCGCGTCCCTGTCGCTGATGGATGCCGGTGTGCCGATCAGCTCGCACGTGGCGGGCATTGCCATGGGCCTGATCAAGCATGAAGACAAGTATTCCGTGCTCACCGACATCCAGGGCCTGGAAGACCACTTCGGCGACATGGATTTCAAAGTGGCGGGCACCAAGGAAGGCATTACCGCCATCCAGATGGACATTAAAATCACGGGCCTCAGCCAGGAACTCATGCAGCAGGCCCTGGAGCAGGCGCGCGAAGCCCGGCTTTTGATCATCGAGAATATGAGCCAAACCATTTCCCAGCCCAATAGCGAGCTCTCCGAATACGCCCCCCGCATCGTGACCATTGAGATCAATCCGGATGACATTCGCACCATCATCGGCCCGGGCGGCAAAATGATCAAAAAGATCACCGAGGAAACCGGCGTGGAGATAGACATCGAGGACAGCGGCAAGGTGTCCATAGCGGCCAAGGATCCCAAGGCCATGCAGGACGCGATCGACTGGGTAAACAGGCTGGCGCCCAAGATCGAGATAGGGAAGATATATCACGGCAAGGTGCAGAAGATAATGGATTTCGGCGCTTTCGTGGAAGTGGTGCCTAATAAGGACGGTCTGGTGCATATTTCCCAGCTGGCCGAGCACCGGGTCAAGCAGGTTACGGACGTGGTCAAAGAGGGCGAAGTCATTGCCGTCAAGGTCCTCGAGATCGACTCCAACGGAAAAATCCGCCTCTCGCATAGCGAGGCACTCAAGGAATTGCAGAAATCATAATCAGTAATAATTGATTAGATTATAGTATAAAAAGCGGCAGCTCGGATGAGTTGCCGCTTTTTATATGCTTATAATTGGCAATTATTCCAGAATTACTTGTAAAAAAAATCCCTTCAGTACACAGAAAAGTATGCCCCCTTGAGACATCAGACCTGACACATCCCCCAACCTATTGGGTATGGAATGGAATTGATACGTACTAATAGTGTCAAATACAATATTGTTTTTTTCATTGACAATTATACTAGTTATGTTGTATAAAATAATGTGCAAAATGTTTAAAAAAATGTGTAGTTTTTAATTAATATTAATTGACAAAATTTGCAATACAGCTAAAGTAGTCACACTTTTCCTGGGGGAATTACGCATTGAAAGCCAATATCCTCGTCGTTGATGATGATCCCGGTGTGCTCGGTGCCTTGAGCGAGTTGCTCAAGGACAATTATCTCCCGATCCCGGTCTCCAGTGGGCAGGAGGCCATTGACCAGGTCCAGAAAAAATCCTCCCTGGATTTGGTCCTCTTAGACATCAATATGCCGGATACAGATGGCATAGAAACCCTCCGCCAGATCAAAACCGTTGACCCCAACCTGGACGTGATCATGGTGACCGCCAACAACACGGCCGAGGCGGCCATCAAGACCATCAAGTACGGCGCCTATGATTACGTCACCAAGCCCTTTGACATTGAAGATTTAACCGCTATTATCAACCGTGCCCTGGAAAAAAGAAACCTGACCAAGATCAACCAGGTTTTGAAAAAGGAGATCGACGTGGTCTGGCCGCCGAACATCGTGGGCGGCAGTCCGGCCATGCAGACCGTTTACTCGCTGATCGAGAAGGTTACGGATGCCGAAAGCACGGTGCTTATTTACGGCGAGAGCGGGACCGGCAAGGAACTGGTGGCCCGGGAGCTGCACCGCCGCGGCAACCGCGCGGACAAACCTTTCGTGGCCGTGAATTGCGCGGCCATCCCCGGCGAGCTGGTGGAAAGCGAGTTTTTCGGGCATGAAAAAGGCTCGTTTACCTCGGCCGATGCACGCAAGATCGGGAAGTTCGAGTACACCAACGGCGGGATTATTTTTCTGGACGATGTGGGCGAATTGCCCCTGCCCATTCAGGCCAAGCTGCTCCGCGTGCTTCAGGAGAGGGAAATAGTACGCGTGGGTTCCAATGAGTTGATCAAGGTGGATGTTCGCGTGGTGGCTGCCAGCAACGTGGATTTAAAAGAACTGGTCAAGCAACGCCGCTTCCGCGAGGACCTGTACTACCGGTTAAAGGTGGTGCCGATCGATATCCCGCCGCTCAGGGCCCGGCGCGACGACATCCCGCTGCTGGTTGAGCATTTTGTGGAGAAAAGCTGCGAGCGTCACCACAAACCAAAGAAAAAAGTAGAGCCCGAGGCCAGGCACCTGCTGGCGAACTACAACTGGCCCGGGAATGTGCGTGAGTTGGAAAACATGCTGGAAATGGTCGTGCTGCTGGCCAATGGGGACCAGATCATGGCCAGCGACCTGCCCTCGAATATTTTGACCAATCAGGCCATGATCGAGACCGTGGACCACGAGGGCGAGGTCATTTCCCTGAAAAAAGCCCGCCACCAGTTTGAAAAGCAGTTCATCCTGCGCGTGCTGGAAAAACTGCGCTGGAATCAAACCAGGGCGGCCAAGGTCATGGGCATTCACCGCAACACTTTGATCATCAAGATGGAGGAACTGGGCATACGGAGGCAATAGGCCAAACTGCCGCGCGGTTAGTTGAGGGAATAA
>JAUXBQ010000137.1 GCA_030619365.1 candidate division FCPU426 bacterium
GACAGCGTGACGATCGAGGGCGAGTTGATCACGCCGATCGCGATGGAGAAGGAATTGCGGTTCGCGATCCGCGAGGGCGGACACACGGTAGGCGCCGGGGTCATCTCGGACATCCTGAAATAAGCGCACCGGCGCAGAGGACCATTCATGCGAGAAATTACCTATATGAGTTGCGGGGATTGCAAACGCAAGAACTATGTCACCAAAAAGGACAAACGCAAGCATCCGGAAAAAATGTCCATGAAGAAGTTCTGCCGCTTTTGCGCAAAGCATACCCTCCATAAGGAAACCAAATAAGGGATTCTTTAGCGTTGCCAAGGCCAAAGAACCCATTGCAGGCCAGTAGCTCTAACGGCTAGAGCACCGGTCTCCAAAACCGGGTGTTGCTGGTTCGAATCCAGCCTGGCCTGCCAGAAATTCCGCCAAGGGCGAAATTTCTGGAGCAGGCGAGAGTTGATAGACGAAAGGGGAAGCAAGCCTGCGGTCACCTTTCACCTATCAACTTTCGGTTTTGCGGCGAGAGAAAACAAAGCTTGAATCATCGAGGTGAAGGCGTGTTTGGAAAAGCAACCCTGTTTTTGCGTGAATCCTATGCGGAATTGAAACGCGTGACCTGGCCCTCCCGGAAGGAAATTATGGGCTCCACCCTGGTGGTGTTCATCGTGGTGTGTATTCTGATGATTTTTATCGCCCTATTTGATTTTGTCCTGACCATTCTGGTCAGGATGCTGGTTTAAAGAGGTGGAAACCGTGGAACCCAAATGGTATGTCGTGAATACCTATTCCGGGAATGAGAACAAGGTCAAGGCCAACCTGGAACAGCGGATCAAGTCCATGAGCATGGAGAATAAGATCTTCCAGGTGCTCGTGCCCTCGGAGGAAGTCTCCGAGATCAGGGGCGGGAAGAAGAAAATTTCCACCAAGCGGTTTTTCCCCGGCTACGTGCTGGTGCAGATGGAAATCGACGATGAAGCCTGGTACGTGGTCCGCAACACACCCAAGGTCACCGGTTTCGTGGGCACGGCCAATCACCCCACCCCGCTTTCGGACCACGAAATCTCGGGCATCTTGGGACAGATCGCGGGCGCCAAGTCCAAGCCCAAACCCAAGGTGAGTTTTGACATGGGCGAACGCGTCAAGGTGATCGACGGGCCGTTTACCAATTTTACCGGCGTGGTGGAAGAACTGAACATGGAACGGGGCAAGCTGAAGGTCATGGTGTCGATTTTCGGCCGGCAGACCCCGGTGGAACTGGAATTCGTACAGGTGGAAAAAGACTAAAGAAGATCACGAAGAGCACGAAGAAATAACGAAGAGCACCAAAATTTTAAATGGTTTAACCCTTTATTTCTTCGTGACCTTGATTTTTTCTTCGTGTCCTTCGTGATCCTGATTTTGAGGAGAAGGTTATGGCCAAGAAGATTAAATCACTCGTGAAGTTGCAGGTTCCGGCCGGCAAGGCCAATCCCGCACCCCCGGTGGGTCCGGCCCTCGGGCAGGCGGGCGTCAACATTATGGAATTTTGCAAGGCCTTCAACGCCCAGACGCAAAACCAGGAAGGGATGATCATCCCGGTCGTGATTACCGTGTACGTCGACCGTTCCTTTTCCTTTATCTGCAAGACCCCACCGGCCTCGATTCTGCTGAAGCGAGAGGCCGGCCTGGCCAAGGCCAGTCAGACACCCGGGCGCCAGGTGATCGGAACGGTAAAGCGTTCGTCTGTAAAGACGATCGCCGAAATGAAAATGGTGGATTTGAACGCCGGCAGCGTGGGAGCCGCCATGCGTATCATCGAAGGAACGGCCCGGAGCATGGGCTTGAAGGTAGAGGATTAATTTGTAGGGCGGGGTTAACCCCGCCCCTACTGTAGATTGTGGGAGGGTTCGGACTCCGGATCCGCTAGGACCACGGGAGGTTGCATGATGAGAAAGGTCAGCAAACGTCACCAGGCCAATAAGAAACTGGTCGACCGCAACAAGGCTTACCAGGTGAACGAGGCGCTGGAGGTTTTCAACTCCGCCGGGCGCACTAAATTCGACGAAACGATCGACGTCTCGATCCGCTTGGGCGTCAACCCCAAAAAAGCGGATCAGCAGGTGCGCGGCACCATGGTGCTACCGCACGGAACCGGTAAAAGCAAGCGCATTCTGGTGATCAGCAAGGGAGAGAAAGTCAGTGAGGCCCAGGCCGCCGGCGCGGATTTTGTCGGCTACGAGGACATGATCGCCAAGGTCCAGCAGGGTTGGTTTGATTTCGACGTGGTCATCGCCACACCGGATGTCATGCGCGACGTGGGTAAACTGGGAAAGATTCTGGGCACCAAGGGACTGATGCCCAATCCCAAAGCCGGGACGGTGACGCAGAACATTACCCAGGCCATCAAGGAAGTGAAAGCCGGGCGGATCGAGTACCGCGTGAACAATGAGGGGCTCGTAAACTTCGGCGTGGGCCGGGTTTCTTTTGGAAAGGAAAAACTCGGAGAGAACGTGAAATACGCGGTGGAAACCGTGCTCCGGGCCAAGCCCTCGGGCGCCAAAGGCCAGTACATGCGGGCAGTGGCGATTTCCACGACCATGGGACCGGGGCTGAAACTCGACCTCGCCCAGTTTTCAGCGAAATAACCCGTGGGGGCGTAATGTATTGCGCCCCTACGAAAAATAAAACTAGCAATTCCGATCAGAGATAGTCGGTACCAAAGTTTTGGTTTAAACGTCCGCCAGGCGGCGGACGGCCCACCGAGATCGGGCGTCTTTGACCAACAGGAACCGGTTCCGCGCAGCGCGCGGAAAGCCGGACTGTTGTGCGGACCCCGGCCGGTGCGGTCGGGGTTTTTATTTTTAAAATAAAAAATAGCCACAAAGACACCAAGACACGAAGAAACGATAAGTAAAAATATCTAGGAATTTCTTGGTGTCTTCGTGGCGGCATGTTTTTTTGAAAATCGAAAATCGATAGGCGATTAAAACAAAAGGCAGGTGATGCGTTCGTGGCTACCAGCAAAGCGAAAAAAAACCAAGTGATGGAGGAGATCCGTGAGATCCTCCGGACCAACAAAAACGTGGTGCTGACAGAGTACCGCGGGTTGAACGTCGAAAAGATCACGGAATTGCGCGCCCGGTTGCGCAAAGCTGGGGTGAAATTCAAGGTGCTGAAGAACACGCTCAGCCGGCGGTTGTTCCAGGAGGCCGGCCTGGAGAGTCTGCAGGTGCACCTGGAAGGTCAGGTCGCCCTCAGTTTCCTGAGCGAGGACGTGGCGGCCTCTTCCAAGGCCCTGGTGGATTTCGCCAAGAAAAACGAGCTCCTGGTGGTGAAAGCGGGATTCGTGGACGGCAAACTGATGGAGGCCGCGGAGGTGAAGGCCCTGGCTTCCCTGCCCTCGCGCGAGGTGTTGCTGGCCATGCTGTTGTACACCATGCAGGCGCCGGTGAAAAACTTCATGTCCGTGATGCAGGGCACAACGCGAAAACTGGTTTACGCCCTGAACGCGGTCAAGGAGCAGAAGGAGAAACAAGCGGCCTAACCGCCGACCCCGGCGGGCCCGGGGAAGCAGGTCACACAAAAAAACACTCAAGAGGAGGCCATACTCATGGCAGTGTCAAAGACGGAAATTTTGGACGCAATAAGCAACATGACGGTTTTGGAAGTTTCGGAATTGGTCAAGGAGATGGAAGAGAAATTCGGCGTGAGCGCCGCCGCCCCCATGATGATGGGCGCCATGCCCGGCGCCGGCGCCGAGGCAGCGGCTGAGGAGAAAAGCTCCTTTGATGTCGTACTCTCCAGCCCGGGCGATAAAAAGATCCAGGTCATCAAGGTCGTGCGGGAACTGACGGGCCTGGGCCTGAAGGAAGCCAAGGACCTGGTGGACTCCGCGCCCAAGTCCGTGAAAGAGGGCGTGAGCAAGGAAGACGCGGATGGTCTGAAAACCAAACTCGAAGAAGCCGGCGCGATTGTTGAAGTAAAGTAAGTCCGGCCGCTTCGCGGCATTTCGTAAACCCCCGCCCGCCCGTTCCGGCAGGGCGGGGGTTTACTGTATCAGGAGGTCGACGTGGCTTCCACGCCCACTGCTAGATCAGGAGCGCGCACCTCCCTGGAGCAGTTTCTGCACGGGGAGGGGAAAGGCGCGTTTTTTCTGTTTCCGCCGTCCCCCGGGCAACGACAACCCCGGCGAGGCTTGTTGTTTTCCGCGCCCGCGGCCGAACTGGTTTGCTCCGGCTCCGGTGATATTCCGCGATTCTTCCACCAAGTGGAAAGGGAGCTCCGCCGAGGCGCTTGGTTGGCCGGATATTTCACATACGAAATGGGGTATGCTTTTGAACCCGTGGGTTCACCGCCGGTCCGCCCCCGTAGTCCACTGGCCTGGCTGGGCGTCTTCCCGAAAAGCCAATCCATACCCTTCGCCCTGTTTTCCGAACTCCTGAAATCCCGGAATCGTTCCAGCCCCTGGGCGGACTATTGGCTGCAACCTCTCCGGGCCGGCATCTCGCGAGCCCGCTACCAACAAAATCTGAAAAAAATACAAGCCTATATCGCCGCCGGCGATACTTACCAGGTGAATTACACCTTTCCGCTTATGACCCGGTTGGCTGGAGACAGCGGCTCCCTCTTCCTGGATCTTTTTCAATCGCAACCCGTGGGCTACGCCGGACTGATCCGGGGCGGGGGACGGACCGCGTTGTCCCTGTCCCCGGAATTGTTTTTCAGCAGTCAGGACGGAATGATCACGGCCAAGCCCATGAAAGGCACAGCCGCCCGGACGTCCGCGCGGGACGCGGAAGTCCGGGCACGTCTGTCACGCTCCGCCAAAAACCGGGCGGAAAACATCATGATCGTGGACTTGTTGCGCAACGACTTCAGCAAAATCTGCCGCCCGCATTCGGTGCGCGTCCCGCGGCTTTTTCAAGTGGAACCCTTTCGCACGCTTTTTCAAATGACCTCCACCGTTACCGGCCAACTAAAACCAGGACTCGCGTGGCAATCGATTTTCCGGAACATATTTCCCAGCGGTTCGGTCACGGGCGCGCCCAAGATCAGAACCATGCAAATTATCGCCGGGCTGGAAAGCGCCGGGCGCGGCATCTACACGGGTGCCGCTGGCTTTCTGGCTCCGGGCGGGCAAGCGCAGTTCAATGTCCCCATCCGCACCCTGGAAATCGATCAGCGCACAGGAACCGGCCGGCTGAGCGTGGGCAGCGGCATAGTAGCGGATTCCCGGCCCGAGGCCGAATGGCGGGAGAGCTTGGTCAAAGCCAGGTTTCTGGAAACCCTGACCCGCGACTATCAGCTGATTGAAACCCTGCGCTGGGACCCGGCTAACGGGTTTCGCGACCTGGACCCCCACCTCTGCCGTCTCCGCGCATCCGCCCGCGCGTTCGGCATACCGTGCGATATCGGAGCGATTCGCAGCCGCCTTTTCCGGCGGCTCCGGTCCCTGGCAGGATCGCTTTCAAGCTGGCTGCGGGTGCGCATCCTCCTTGATCACCTGGGCCATGACCAGGTGGAGTTTTATCATCCTTCCAGAGGAGAAAAAGAAGACGTTCCGCGAGTCTCCCTGAGCCGGAAGTCCGTGAATTCGCAAAATCTCTTTCTATATCATAAGACCACCAACCGGGCCTGGTATGAGCGGGAATTGGCCCGGACGCGGCAACGGGGATGCGTGGACGTGCTTTTTACCAACGAGCGCGGGGAATTGACCGAGGGGACAATACACAACGTTTATCTGAGACTGGGAGGGTCATGGGTCACTCCGCCCCTGTCAGCCGGGCTGCTGCCGGGGATTGCGCGGGAGAAACTTTTACGTTGCCGGGACTTAAAAATTAAGGAAAAAACCTTGCTTCCAAAGGATTTATACCGCGCCGCGGAGATCCGGCTCTCCAATTCGGTCCGGGGCTGGTACACGGCGCGCCTGGACGGCCGGACTTGAAGGACGCGGTTTTTTATGCTTGATTCCTTGCCAGCCAAGCGATAAACTTGAATTGATCGTTCAGCCGATCCGCGACGGTATCAGTCGGGGAGGGGGCGCGAAATCTCTGGAGGTGTAAGGATGCGAAAACGATTCATCAGTTTCCTGGCAATTGTTTTTTTGGGCAGTACCTCGCTCGCGCAGGCCGAGCCTATTGCGTTTGAGCAAGCGGCCAATGTGACGGGTATGGCCGGCTTCGAAGTAGGCGCGAATGTGGATTACTCTTATATGAAAATTGAGGAAGCAGGATTAGCCACGCTCGAAAACACAATTATGGAGGTCCCCATTTTTATTCGTGCGGGGATTCCAGTATTAGAAGTGAAATTGGAGCTTCCTTATAGTAGTCTGCAGAGCAGTATTGCAGATCAGGATGCGAGTGGTATTCAAGAAATTGGATTCATGATAAAAAGCGGCCTGCTCACCTTGCCGGTCTTTAGTTTTGCGCTTGGTGTGGACACGGTCTTTCCCATAGCAGATCCTATGTTGTATCTGAGTGAAGGGCTGAATTTAGCCCCTTTTGCCGCAGTCGGTCTGGACCTCCAGGTGCTGAAAGTACACGGGAATCTTTCCTATCGTTATCGCGCCCAGCATACAGTGGATATTGCTTATGATCCGGGCACCGGTGTGGTAGTTACGCCTGGTGTTGAGCTTAAACCTGGAGATTCGGTAAATTTTGCGGCAGGACTGGAGATCCCGGCAGGTGAGATGATCACCATCCACGCAGAATTATTAGTGGCCAGTTATGGAGAAGTGAACCTGGATGGTGTTACCCTGGCAGATTCAGCCGGAATGGTACTCTCTTTGGTGCCGGGCATCCGTCTTAAAGCTGGACCGCTTAAAGCCAAATTGGGTTTCCAGATTCCTTTGGAAAGCAAAGATGACCGGCCCGCCTACGCACCCATCGCTGATTGGCGGGTGCTGGCCGGCTTGAGCTTTATGTTAGGCATCTAAGCGTTTTTGTTTTCAATTAACCGGGATCTGGCCAGGTGCGGCAGATCCCGGTTTTTTATTAACAAAAAATTGCCACCAAGACACGAAGACACAAAGAAGGAATAAAGAATTTATCTACCCTAAAAACAGTAAGACGGGAAATTTTTTTTATAGATTTATTTTCTTTCCTTGGTGTCTTAGTGCCTTAATGGCAGTTCTTTAGCCACGAAGACACCAAGACACCAAGAA
>JAUXBQ010000144.1 GCA_030619365.1 candidate division FCPU426 bacterium
ATCAAAAACAACATCCATCCCAATGAATACACCCGTAAAAATATCGAAGTCATGACCCGGCAATTGAAAGCGCTCGACATTCTTTACGACTGGGACCGGGAACTGGCCACGTGCGCCGAGGAGTACTACCACTGGACGCAGTGGCTCTTTCTCAAGTTTCATCAGGCCGGTCTGGCGTACAAGAAAAAAAGCCCGGTCAATTGGTGCGAGAAGTGCCACACCGTGCTGGCCAACGAACAGGTCATTGAGGGCGCCTGCTGGCGCTGCCAAGAGCCGGTGGTGAAGAAAGATCTCGAACAGTGGTACTTGAAAATCACCGCCTACGCCCAGCGGTTGCTGGACGACCTGAAGAAACTGGACAAGTGGCCGGAACGGGTTAAAACCATGCAGGAGAATTGGATCGGCCGCTCGGAGGGCGTGACGTTCAAGTTGAAAATAGACGGCACCTACCGGGAACTCGAGGTTTTCACCACCCGCATTGATACGCTTTTCGGCGTGACCTATGTCTCCGTGGCGCCGGAGCACCCGATCTTGACCGAACTGCTGGCCTGCAAGTCCGAGGGCACGCTGGTGGCCGAGTTTGCCGAAAAGGTTAAATTGGAAAGCGAGATCGAGCGCGCCTCGACCGACAAGCCCAAGCAGGGAATGGACACGGGGTTGCGCGCCGTCAACCCGGCCACCGGTGAGAAGATCCCGATTTACGCGGCGGACTACGTGCTCATGGAGTACGGGACCGGCGCCATCATGGCCGTGCCGGCGCATGACCAGCGGGATTTTGAATTTGCCCGGCAGCACCACTTGCCAATGAAAGTGGTGATCCAGCCTCCGCACCAGGAACTCGTTCCCGACGAGATGACCGAGGCCTTTGTGGCCGGCGGCGTGCAGGTCCATTCCGGCCAGTTCGACGGCTCAACCAACCGGGAGGCCATGGTCAAAATTGCCGAGTGGATGGAAAAAGAGGGGATCGGCCGGCGTGTGATCAACTACCGGCTGCGGGATTGGCTGATCTCCCGGCAGCGCTACTGGGGCTGCCCGATTCCCGTACTCTATTGCAAAAAATGCGGGATCGTGCCCGTGCCGGAAAAAGACCTGCCCATCACCCTGCCGCTCGACCTGCCGTATCAGCCGGCCGGTATGCTGAAAAACAACCCGGATTTTGTAAACACGACCTGCCCGCAATGCGGAGCGGCGGCCCGGCGCGAAACCGATACCATGGATACTTTTATCGATTCCTCCTGGTATTACCTGCGCTACACCTCTCCCCGGGACGGAAAGCACGCTTTTGATCCCGAGGCGGTTCGTTACTGGATGCCCGTGGACCAATACATCGGCGGCATTGAACACGCCATCTTGCACCTGCTCTATTCCCGGTTCTTCACGAAAGTGCTGCACGACCAGAAACTGCTGGATTTCGACGAACCCTTCTCCGCGCTCTTCACCCAGGGCATGGTGCTCAAGGATGGGCAGGTCATGTCAAAATCCAAGGGCAACACGGTCTCGGCCGACGACATGGTGGGCCGTTTCGGGATTGATACCACACGGGGATTCATCCTGTTCGCCGCGCCGCCGGAACGCGAATTGGAGTGGGTGGACCAGGGCGTGGAAGGCATTTTCCGGTTTTTGAAACGGGTCTGGACCTTTTTCCGGCGCTGGCAGGCCGGCCTCCAGAACGCCCCGCGCCAGGTTCCCGGGCAGCTTTCCGAGCTGGACCGCCGGATCCGGCGCAAATTACACCAAACCGTGCGGCGCGTGACCGAGGACCTGGACAGCGATTTCAAGTTCAACACGGCGATCGCGGCCCTGATGGAGCTTATGAACGAGCTCTCCGCGCTCCCGGAACCCTCGCAGGCGGATCGTCCCGCGCGCCGGGCCGTGCTGCGCGAGGTTTGCGAAACCTTCACCAAGCTGGCCGCGCCCTTTTTTCCGCACCTGGCCGAGGAATTATGGGCCGGCCTTGGCCACGAGCCGTCCGTCTTCCGGCAGCCCTGGCCGCAATACGACCAGGCCGTCGCGGCCGAGGAGATGCTCACCGTGGTAATTCAGGTCAATGGGAAGGTGCGCAGCCGCGTAACTCTCGCTCCCAACACGCCGCGTGGGGAAATCGAAAACCTGGCCCTGGCCGACGAACGCGTGCAATCCCTGGCTGAAGGAAGAAAACCGAAAAAAGTGATTGTGGTACCTGACAAATTGGTGAATATTGTATTCTAGGAAGACAAAACCACTGGGGGTGCGGAATGAATAAACCAAAAGCATTGATTACTGTGGTGTTGCTCGTGATGACCGCCGCTGGCCTGCTACTGGCCGGCTGTTCGGACGTGGCCCTGCGGCCGGGTTTGCCGGAATACATGAGTAAGCTCTCGATCCCCATACTGCAGAACCGGACCGCGCAGCCGGAAATCGAGAACGAAATCACCCAGCAGCTCACCCAGGATTTCCTGGTGGACGGGCGCATGGACTTGGTGGATTCCGACCAGGCCAACGCCATTTTGCAGGGCACGATCACGACCTACCTGCTGGAACCGCTGCTCCTGGACGTGCACAATACCCCCCAGCAATACAAAATGATCATGATCATCAGCTTGGCCTTGAAAGACACCCAGGCGGGAAAAGACCTGTGGAAGGAAGACGCCTTCACGGAGACCACCACCTATTATGTGGCCAACAACCTGGGAATAACACCCGAAGACGAGCAGACCGCGCGGCGGCGACTGGTGCAGCAGTTGTCCAAACGCATCGTGGCCAGGGTGATCGAGGGATTCTAAGTGCCAAAAAAGCGGATCTATTATTCCGAGTTTCGCCGCGCGCTCGACCAGGGGCCGCTTAAACCCGTCTATTTTTTCACTGGCGCCGAATCCTTCCTGAAGGACCAGGGCCTGCGGGCCGTGGTGGAAAAGGCCCTGCCGCCGGCCGAGCGCAGCCTGAACCTGGAAATGCTCTACGCCGGAACCGACGTGTCCGGCCGGGAAGTCAGGGAACGCGCCCTGACCCTGCCGTTTCTGGCCGAACGCCGCGTCCTGGTGGTTCGCCAGGCGGAAAAATGGAACGCAACCGATCTCGCGGCGCTCGGCGATTATTGCGACAATCCCTCGCCGGCCTCGGTCCTGATTATCCTTTCGCAGGAAGAACGCCTGAAGCAGGTCCATTGGAAGAACTGGGCGGCCAAAACCTACCACGTGGAATGCTATCCCCTGTTCGACAACCAGGTCCCGCAGTGGCTGGAGCACCGTGTGCGGGAGCACGGCAAGCAGATAAGCCGCGAGGCCGGGCACATGTTGATCGAGCGGGTGGGGCAGAATCTTGCGGACCTGGAAAATGAAATAAGCAAGCTGATCAATTACATTGGCGCGCAATCCCGGATCGAGTTGCAAGACATTGAGGCGGCCGCCGGTTACTTGCGGCAAAACACGCTGCAGGAGTTGAATCACGCCCTGGGTTCGGCCAACACGGCCACGGCGATTAGTCTGGTGGACTTTGTACTGGCCGAGGGGTTTCGCCCGCCCCAGATTCTGGCGGCCCTGACCTGGCATTTTCGCGGCCTGCTGACCGCGCGCGCGCAACTGGACGCCGGCGAGGATGAGGATAAAATCCTCAGTGCCATTCGTCATCCCCAGGCCCGGCGAGCCATGCTCTCCCAGATGCGAACCTATCCCCGGGAAGCGTTTGACAAGATTTTCAAGGAATTTTTACTGCTGGATGAGCGGATGAAAACAGGGAAAACCCATTGGGTATTGTTTTTGCAATTGGCGATTTTGCGGATTTGCGGACTGGTCGGGAAAACAGCAAGGGCCTAGGTAAAGAAGGGAAGCCACCAAGGCACAAAGACACTAAGGAAATAAAAGGAGAGTAAAAAAATATTCTTGCTTTTCTTGGTGTCTTCGTGTCTTAGTGGCGTGCTTTTACTGGGCGCTGGCGGCCTCGCGTTTGGTGCGGGTCAGCCGGGATTTATACCGGGCGCCCGTATTGGCGTGGATCAGCCCGGATTTGACCGCTTTATCAATGACATGATACGTCTGGTTGATGACGGCCGGTTCGTTTTTGCCGGCGCTTTCACGGGCCTTGCGCAGCGTGGTTTTCAGAGCTGACATCCGCATCTTGTTGATGGCCCGCTGGGCCCGGTTCTTGCGGACGTCCTTGATAGATGACTTGATTCTTGGCATGTAAAAATGCCCTCCTCGAACAGTACGGGCTAAGCTCCCGTTTTTGTGAAATAGAAAGGCGATAATCTAACACCTCCTCCCCGACTTGTCAAATAAATTAAATACAATTCACCGCTGAGCCGCAGAGGGCACAGAGGAAAGATTAAAAATAGTGGAAAAAGCCTTAAAATTTCTGGTTCTTTATTCAATCAATGTTTTTCTACATTCTTTGGATCTCTGTGGTAATTATTTTATCCTTTTCCTTCTTTTTCTTTCTCTGCGTACTCCGCGTCTCTGCGGTGAGATAGAATTAACCCTATAAGATCAGGGGATATTTTCTTTGCGGTAAAAGGGGCTTTGGGGTATAGTCCTTTGATATTATCCTTTATTTTATGAGGAGTTTTGGCATGGCACGCGACAAACAAGTGGCCAAGACCGCAGGCGTCATTTCCGGTTTTACCATGATCTCCCGGGTTTTCGGGTACATTCGGGACGGAGTGGGCGGCGCGATTCTTGGCGCCGGCCTGGCCAATGACGCTTATCTGGCCGCGTTCCGGATACCCAACCTCCTGCGGGACCTGTTCGCCGAGGGGGCGCTCTCCTCGGCATTTATCCCGACCTTTACGTCCACCGCGGTCAAGGAAGGCCAGGCGCGGGCCTGGCAGTTGACGTCCGTGGTCATCAACAGCATCGTTCTCCTCATGCTGGGATTGGTGCTGCTGGGCGAGCTCGGCGCGCCGCTCCTGGTGCGGGCGATCGTGCCGGGATTCGCCGCCTTTCCGGAAAAACTACAACTCACCATTCACCTGACGCGGATTCTCCTGCCGTTTCTGGCGTTCATCAGCCTGGCCGCGGTGCTCATGGGCGTGCTCAACTCCCGGGAACGTTTCGGTTTTCCCGCGTTTGCCCCAGTCATGCTTAACCTGACCATGATCACCGCCGGCTTGTTCTTGTGCCCGCTCTTCGGCGACCGTCCCGAGCAGCAGGTAGCCGGCTGGGCCTGGGGTGCGCTGGCCGGCGGCCTGCTGCAGATGGCGATCCAGATTCCCGCGGTGTGGCGGCAGGGTTTCCGCTGGCGGCCGCTCATCAATTGGCGCGATCCCGGCCTGCGCCGGATCGTGCGGCTTATGCTGCCGGCCATCGCCGGGCTCTCGGTCACGCAGGTCAACCTGTTCATCAATACCGTGATCGCGTCATTTCTGCTCGAGGGGGCGGTGACGTATCTGTATTACGGCAACCGGCTCATGCAACTCCCCCTGGGCGTATTTGGGGTGGCGATCGCCACCGCCTTGCTGCCCGTGACCTCACGCCAACTGGCCCTGGGCGAAAAGGGCAAGTTCGTCGAGACCCTCTCGTTCGGCATGCGCCTGTTGTTCATGATTACCGTGCCCGCGGCCGTGGGCATTATCGTGCTGGCCGAGCCCATCAACCGGCTCTTGTTCGAATACGGCCGCTTCACGCCCGAGGCGGTACGGGCCGTATCCCAGGCCACGATATTTTACACCCTGGGGCTGGTCGCCTACGCCGGGGTGAAGGTGATCGTGCCGACCTTCTACGCGCTGGACGACGCCCGCACGCCGGTCCTGGCGGCCATTACGGCCGTGGCCGTGAACATCGCACTCACCCTAGTGCTCATGGGGCCCATGGGATTCAGGGGCCTGGCTTTGGCCACCGCGGTGGCGGCCTTCGTCAACTTCATTTTTCTGGTCGTTCGTCTGCGCCGCCGCGTGGGCCAGCTCGACGGCCGGCGCATTTTGAATTCCTTTTACCGCGTCTGCCTGGCCGCGGCCGGCATGGGCTTCATCGTGTGGTCCGGGAGCCAGGGCTGGCTGGCGGACGCCGGCGCCGGCATACCGCGCTGGGAACTGGCCTGGAAAGTGTTCACGCTGATCTTTTTCGGGGCGTTCGCCTACATGGCGTTTTCCTGGTTCTTTAAAGTGCCGGAGCAGGAACGGGTCTGGAAACTGGTCAGGTCCAAGGTCGGCCTCGGCGGCGCCAACGAACCGTGGATAGAATAAAAAAATGATCATGAAGAGCACGAAGAAAAGACGAAGAGCACGAAGAAATGCGAAAGAAAAAAAATGAGGAAAAAGTTTTAAATGTTTTAACCCTTCTTTTTTTATTCTTTTCTTCGTGTCCTTCGTGATCAATGTTTTCCTTCGTGCTCTTCGTGATCCCTCTTTTATTTTTGCTGTGCTCTTTGTGATCCAAGTCTTTTGAGGTTTTGATGGAAAAGCTGAGATTCAATATAATGCAGACGGAGTGGGGCTTTGTGGCCGCGGCCCTGAGCAAGCGCGGGTTCCGGCACCTGATTCTGCCCCAGGCCGGCAAGGAACAGGTCTTTAACGCGCTTTGCCGGCGGGTGCGGGACGAGAAGTTGGTGCCGGACAACAAGGACCTGGTCGCGAAAAAACTGAATGGGCAACTGCGCAATTATTTTCAAGGCCGGCTGGTGGATTTCAATTACAAGCTGGATTACGACACGGCCACGGTGTTCCAGCGCCAGGTGTGGTGCGTGGCGCGGACTATTCCCTACGGCAGCACCCAGACTTACGGCTGGATCGCGGAAAAAATCGGCGACCCGGACGCGCGCCGGGCCGTGGGGCAGGCCTTGAACGCCAATCCCCTGCCTCTTTTGGTGCCGTGCCACCGGGTGATCGCGGCCCGAGGCAAACTGGGCGGTTTCGGCGGCGGGCCGGAAACCAAGAGCAAATTGCTGCAATTAGAGGGGACGATCCTGGCGTAAAGAGGTATCCACGAAATACACGAAAGATGGCAAAAACATTTCTGTAGGGGCGGACCCCTGTGTCCG
>JAUXBQ010000123.1 GCA_030619365.1 candidate division FCPU426 bacterium
ATTCGACTTCGGTCGATTCTCGCCTATCGATTTTCGAAAAAAGACTGCACCGAGTTGCGAAAAATTTTCGAGCAATCGAAAATGGAAAATCGAGAATCGATTGCGGTCAACTTTCGCCTGTCGATTTTCGCGAAAAAATGCCGCACCAAAGGTGCGGAGCCGAGAAGTCGAAAGTTGAAAATCGAAAATCGGCTAAATTCGACTTCGGTCGATTCTCGCCTATCGATTTTCGAAAAAAGACTACACTGAGTTGCGAAAAATTTTCGAGCAATCGAGAATTGAAAATCGAGAAATCGATTGCGGTCAACTTTCGCCTATCAATTTTCATAATTACGTAGGGGCACGATACGATCGGCTGGCGTAGGGAACGGTCCCCCGACCGGAGGGGAATATCGATCCGGGATTCCCTTCGGTCGCGACCGTTCCCTACAGGTAAAATTGAAAATAAATTTTCCGGTCAGGACATAGCATCCCTACAAAAATTTAAACCAAACTCCCATGCCCCTTCGCTATTTTGTTTACATCCTGGAATGCCGGGATCACACGTACTACACCGGTATAACGCCTGACCTGCGCCGGCGTCTGCAATTGCACAACCAGGGCCGGGGCGCTAAATACACGGCCGGCCGGCGGCCGGTCCGCCTGTGCTATTTCGAGAAAACGCGCGGTAAATCCACCGCGCTCAGGCGCGAATACGCGATTAAAAAAATCAAACGCGCGGTTAAAACCAAACTTATTCGTGAATTTAAGCCGGATATTCTCAAACCGTTTGCCGGGATCTGAGGGGGAGCGCGAAAGGATGATCGGCATATAGCATCCGGATGGAAGAAGTGATGAGCATAAAAGCCGGTGGATTTCCGCGCCCGCCGTGGTCCTCGTCCTGGCCGCGGCATTGCAGGCAGCTCAATACGAAATATTGGGGAACACGCACTAATCGACATTAAGGGCACGGTAAGGCCGGGAGACAGGGACGCCTGCGGGCTTTGTCAAGTGAGGGTTAAATGAAATTTACTGGCTTAGGAAACCACAAAGCGAAAATTATATAATAAGCCCTGGAAGCGCTGAAAAAGTCCGTCTCCTGAACCAATTATTGCAACACTTTTTCGGCGGTTTCATTCATAATAAAGCAGAACCTGAAGCTGGACTGGAGATTCTTAACAAGGGGGTGGGCAAGATGCAGCGCTACTTGAATCCTAAAACCACCGAGGTTCTTGAAGATCTATTTGATGGCGTTTGTGTTTTGGATTGCGATAAAAAAATTGTTTTTTGGAACCGTGGAGCGGAGCAAATCACCGGGTACTCCAGGAAGCGCGCGCTGGGCCTGAAGTGTTCCGAAGGGCCCCTGCGGCATACAGCTAAAAAAGCCGGTGGATTGTGCGGACACGAACAGGCCATGAAAAGCGGGAATCCATGGGTGGAGGTCATTTACCTGACTGGTGAAACCAGCTGTCAAATCCCGCTGGAAACCCATATCCGGGCCATTAAGAATGAGGAAAACCAGGTCATCGGGACGGTTGAGGTTTTTCGTGATATCAGCCACTGGAAAGCAATGGAAGATCTTTCCCGGGAAAAAGATACCGTGATGGGTATTCTGGCCCATGATTTACGCACGCCATTGTCAGTAATACAAATCTACGCTAAATTATTGAACCACGACCCGGAAACGCACATCCGCGATATGAGCGAGCCTATACTGCGGCGCTCCCAATACGCCCTGGCTTTGGTTGATCAGCTTCTGGATGCCAAGTCCATTGAGAGCGGGATGCCGAACATTCACCTGGAGCCCCTGGATATCGGATTCGCGCTGGAAAAGTGCCGGGCAAATTTCGCGGCTGCCGCGGAAGCCAAGGAAATACAATTACGCCTGGTTTCCCCGGCCACGGCTGTCACCGTTTCCATGGATCCCGTGCGCTTCGAGGAGGTTTTCAATAATCTGATCGCCAATGCCATCAATTACTCGTTTCCGAAAACCGAGATCGCCTTGACCATCACCGAGGAGGCGCAGGGAATCTGGATCAAGGTACAGGATCAGGGCATGGGCATCAGTCTGGATGATCAAGCCAAATTGTTTAAGCCGTTCGGCAAGACCCACAACCGCCCCACGGGCGGCGAAGGCACGCATGGATTGGGGCTGTATATCGTGAAAAAGATCGTGGAACTTTTTAAGGGCAACATCCGCCTGGAAAGCGAACCCGGCCAAGGAACCGCGATTTTCATATACTTGCCCTATCAGCAAACAACCGCCTGATTTCAAGCGGCCGGAATTTCCGCAAGTTGTCACCACCTCTGGTTATAATATCTTTTTTATTTTCTAAACAGGTCCAAAAAGGGGGAGTCCTGAAAAAAACGCTCTATGCCATAATGACAGGACTGTTTCTGGCAGGCTGCGCCGCGCAGCTTCCTCCACAAAACGAGGACCAGGCCATTGCCATCACCAATCTCTTTCTGAAAGAACTTGCCCAAGGACAGTTTGAGCACGCGTATGACACTTATTTGGCCGCGAAAAGCAAACCAGGGCCCGGGTCCCAACGCCGAGGCCTTTCAGCGGGAATTCCAGGCCATCCTAAGTGAAGCCGGGAAAATTACCCGGGCGGTATTCGATTCCTACCAACCGGTGCCCGGACGGAACGAACTGCAACTGTATTACCGCGTCACGCACGCTTCGGCCGGGGAAGTTCTCTGTCATTTCGTGCTGTCCGGCCACGCCGGGACTGTGTATAAAATTCTGGTGGTGGACCGGGGCAACAACCTGCCGTATCCGGAAGATCACGAACTCCTGCCCGACACCCCCCGCCTCAAAAAAACCGGGGTGGTTGAGGTCCAACTGCACTAATGGGTTGTCATCCCTTTTAATGTTTGTCATCCCCGAATGCTCTTATCGGGGATCGTGCGCCAGCAAGCGCAATCAGTCCGAGAGGTGCAAGTCCTCTCCAGGTGAAGTTTCCACACCTGAAGCCGAAGTCAACTGCGTCGTCGTGAGGCGGGGTGGGGAGCAGAAAGAGGCGAAAAGCCGGCCCGTAGAAAAGCGAACTCGATTCGGCCTTGCATGACGGTGAGCCCGCGATCCAAAGGCGAAACCTAGACCTCCCGAGAGAGGAGAGCCACGAAGCTGAAAGGAAACGCAGAAAGCTGACGTGGAGCATGTGGGGTGGTTGGAGACAGGACGGCAAGAAGGCGGAATGCGTGAAGCTGGGAGACCTGTCAGGAGGCGAGAGCCTGACAGGAGTCAGAGCGCCCGTAGTAGCGATGAAGTGCCGTAACTGGCATGGAGCAAAGGAGCGTAGGAAGGTGGAGACGTGAAGGACATAGGGCCGGAAATAAAACCAGCGGAAGTGCCGAAACCGGAGGAATCCGAGGCTAAGCAAGTTGGAGAAATCCGCGAGAGATGGAAATGGGTGGAACCGGCAATATGGACGGAGCGCATGTTGACCGCCCTGGAGACGGGGTTGAAAGGTGGCAAGTGGTTCAGTCTGATCGACAAAGTGTATGCCCTGAGCAGCCTGGAAGCGGCATATGAGAAAGTAAAAGCCAACAAAGGCAGCGCAGGAGTGGATGGGCAAAGTATCGAGCAGTACGAAAACAAACTGGCGGTAAACCTCGAACGGATAAGTCGAAAGCTGAGGGAAGGGACATACGAGCCGCAAGGAATCAAGCGTGTGTATATTCCCAAGCCCGGCAGTCGGGAGAAGAGGCCGTTAGGGATACCGGCAGTGGAAGACCGCATAGTGCAAAAGGCAGCGAAAGCTGTAATGGAGCCGATCTTCGAGAAAGGATTTGCAAAGCGAAGTTACGGATTCCGTCCCGGCCGAGGATGCAAAGACGCCCTGCGGGAAGTAGACCGGATGTTAAAAGCCGGATACATATGGGTGGTGGATGCTGATCTGAAAAGCTATTTCGACAGCATACCACATGACAAGCTGCTCAAGGTGGTAGCCGAGAAGATCAGCGACGGAAGACTGCTGAAACTGATCGGGAAATACTTGAAGCAGGAAGTCATGGAGAGCATGAAAAGCTGGATACCGGAAGAAGGAACGCCGCAAGGAGCGGTGATCAGTCCATTGCTGTCAAACATTTATCTGGATCCACTGGATCATGAAATGGAAAAGCAGGGACACCAGATGGTGCGTTACGCGGATGATTTCGTGATACTATGCCGAAGCCAGGCAGAAGCCCAAGCCGCGCTGGCAGCGGTCAAAGACTGGACAGCAGAAGCGGGATTGCATCTGCATCCAGAAAAGACCCGGGTCGTGAGAGCGGATGAAATCGGCTTTGAGTTTCTGGGGTATTGCTTCTACCGGGGGCAAAAATGGCCGCGGAAAAAGAGCCTCAAGAAATTCAAAGACAGCATTCGGGAGAAGACCAAGCGCACAAATGGGATAAGTCTGAAAGCATGCATCAAGGAACTAAATCGGACTGTGATAGGATGGTTCGGATATTTCAAACACAGTCGCAGACAGACATTCATCATGCTGGACGGATGGATACGTATGAGGCTGCGAAGTATCTTACGAAAGCGCCGAGGAGGTAAAGGGCGCGGAAGTGGAACCGATCATCGGCGCTGGCCAAACAAATACTTTCAGGAACTGGGGCTGTTCTCGCTAACCGCAGCCTATGTTCTAGCGTGTCAATCCTCGTGAGAGGAAACCACCGACTGGAGAGCCGGATGCGGGAAATCCGCACGTCCGGTTCGGAGGGAGGGGGCGTAAGCTCCCTACCCCTATCAGGATGATTTTTTGTCCTTCTTGCTCTGGATTCCGGCTAAATACATGCCGGAATGACGAATAAAGAAGAAGACTATTGAAAAATAATCCTATAGTAATGAACAGCAAGGCAGAAGCTGTTCCTCGTGTCCAAACGTAGCTATAAATTATTTATTAAAAGGAGTCGGTATGAAAAACGATTGGACGTTTCGGTGGTGGGACCTGATCGCCCTGGCCGCGGCCCTGGTCGCCGCCGTGCTGGTGGTCCGGTACGCGGTTTCGCACGGCGCGGCCCGCGGGGAGTTTTCCGGGCTGGCAACGGCCGAAGTGCGCGTACCCCGGCCGTTGCCCGAACTGGCCGCCCTGATCTCTCAAGGCGACCAGGTCGTGAACGCCCAGGGGGAGAAAGTCGCGGAGATCATCTCGGTCCAGCCGGTTCCGGCCATAGACAGCCTGCCCGCGCCGGTTCCGCTTTCCGGCCGGCAGGATCTCATCATCAAGATCAGTGTCACCGGCGCCCTGCGTTTGGTCCGCAACCATCCGGGCTTTCCCCAGGAACCGGCCGCGCTCAAAGCCGGGGTCTGGTGCCTGCTGGAAACCGAAAAAGTCGAACTGGCGGGCATGATCGTGCACGTGGAATTTTTAAAGGAAGAGCGCAGAAAATACCTGAGTTCCACCAAACCGCCGGAATAACCCATGGCCGCCGTGATGCAACTGGCTGCCGGGTTCGAGGTGCGCCGAAACGTGCTGGCAGGCGGAATAGCGCTCCTGGCCGGCTTGGGCTGGCTGCTGAACGGCGCAGGGACGGCCGCGGCCCTGTTGCTGGGGCTCTCCGCACTGGCTTTGGGATTTCTGGCGCCAACCATCGTGCTCGTCCTGCTGGCATTTACGCTTCCCTTCGAACAGGCCCGGGAAATCACAGGTCTGGGAACCGTGCATACCGGTGAAATGCTCCTGGTCGCGGTCTTGCCCGGCGCCTGGTGGCACATCGCGCGGCAGCGCGCCTGGCAACGGCCGGCCTGGCCGGTCCACGTCTGGTTCACTCCCTTTCTGGTCATCCTCAGCCTTTCGGCCTTCCTGGCCTTCTCGCCTCAGGCTATCAAAGGCGCTTTGCGCTGGTTGGAATTCATCCTCGTGCTGTTTTTGGGTGTGCACTTAATAAGGCGGGGCAGGGAAGCGGAAATGGTTATCTGGGCCTTGGCGCTCGCGGCCGCGTTAAGTGCTTGGCAGGGTCTGGGACAGACCTGGAGCGGGGTGAGCGACCAGGCGATCAAACTGCTGGCCTTTACCGCTCAGGGCGAGGTGCTCCGGGCAACAGCCGGGTTTGGTCCCAACACCCTGGCCGCGTTTTTAGTCCTGATGCTGCCGTTTAGCCTGGTAGCCGCGCTTTTTCATCCCCGCGCCTGGGGGCGCATATTTGGCCTGCTGGGTTCGGGCCTCATGCTGGCCGGTTTTTTTGCCACTTTTTCCGCGATCGGCTGGCTGGCCCTGGCCGCGGCCGGCGGGGTTGCTCTGATCCCGCTGCTCCGGATTTCACCCCGCACCGTTCTTTGGCTGGCCGTCCTGCTGATAGCCGGCTTAACGATATCTATAGTATTGAAACCTGACATCCTGAGCGGCCCTTTTTGGGAGACCAAGTTGGTTTCCCTGGGCAACCGTCTGGATTACGCGGCCGTGGTGGGGAAGTTATTACCGTCCGCGCCTTGGGTCGGGATTGGTCCGGGGCTATACCGTTTTCTCGCGCCGCTGTACGGCAGCGGCAGCATCAATCCCATCGGCCTGATCACGCATCCGCACTCTCTCTGGCTGTCTCTCCTGGTGGAAACCGGGATCCTGGGCCTGGCCGCATTTTTATACGCCATCGTCAGGCTGGGACGCGCCCTGGCGCTGCCCGGCCGTTCCCTGCGGCCCGGGTGGGATTGGGCGCTCGTATGGGCTTTACGTGCGGGCTTGCTTGGGTTTGTGGCGGCCAATTTTTCAGAGCATTGTCTGATCCATGACCGCGGGATGCACGTGGCCCTGGTCTTGGCCGCGGCCCTGGTTCTGGTCCGCCGGCCTCCGGGGCCTAGCCGTGCGTCCGGCCGGGCGCCATTCGAGGCCGTGTGGGAACAGGAACCGAAAAGGCCTTGGAAAAAAATCCTGGCCGAGCGGCAGGCGGGCCGGGCCGCGCTCTACTCACTGCTGCAACGCGCGCTAGCCGGGAAACCGCGGGCCAGGGTATTGGAAGTGGGCTGCGGCCCGGCCTGGGACGCGCAGGTCCTGGCTCAGGACCGCAAATATGAAGTGCATGCCCTGGACAGCTCAGCCCGGGCCCTGCAACTCGCCCGCCGGGCGGCCAGGGAGAGCCGCCGCAGCCTGTTCGTCCATCAGGCTGACGTACGGCGAGCGCCTTTTGTTGATAACTCCTTTGACCTGGTTTTTTCCCAGGGCTTGTTGGAACATTTTGCCTATCCGCAGCCCGTATGGGCGGAGATGAATCGGCTGCTCAAACCCGGAGGCTTCTGCGTGGTTGACGTACCCCAGACGTTCAATCCCTATACAGCGATCAAGCAGTGGCATCGCGTAAAAGGCGATTGGCCGTGGGGATGGGAGACGCAATACACCTTGGGGGATTTGAAATCCGCGGGCGTTGCCGAGGGCCTGACGCTGGTGGCCGCCCGAGGATACGGATATCGCGGGGGCCAAGCGGACGCGACCCTGTGGATCAAGGAGCGCCTGGAACCGCGTTTCCCGCAAGCCTGGGCCTGGCTGGAAGCCCAGACCGGGGCTTGGTGGATGATGAACGTCGTGGCCCTGTTCCAGAAACCGGGAACCACGAAAGAAAAAACAAAAAAGAAGATCACGAAGGACACTAAGAAAGGAAAAAACAGATCACGAAGAGCACGAAGAAAGGAAAAAGAAGATCACAAAAAGCACGAAGAAACGAAAAAGAGGAGCACGAAGAGCACGAAAATAAAGGCAAGGACACGAAGTGAAAGAGGATTTAAATAAAGAATCTCTTAAGCCTTCAATCCTTAATTATTTTTTCTTAGTGCTCTTAAGTTTTTCTTCGTGCTCTTCGTGATCAATCTTTTTGAAAGTAGGTCCCATGAAGATTTGTTTGATCTCGGGTTCTTATCCGCCCGTGCAATGCGG
>JAUXBQ010000297.1 GCA_030619365.1 candidate division FCPU426 bacterium
AGAACGACATGGCTACGATCCGACTTCCAGACCAGCCTCCGGACTTGAAAACGTGCCCTGCTCGCCCGTCATGTTGGGAAACATCGAATGCAGCGACCCCGTGGCGCTGTTCTCATTGAAAAAAGGCGCGTCCACGGCATACAGTGCCGCTCCCGCCAGGAGCAGGAGGAACAGGATCCCAATACAGGTCCGGAGTGCAGTGGTTTTACGCATATCCAGCTTCCTTCCGAAGCGACTAGAACTGAAAATAAATAAACGGACTGAATTGCATTTTTGACATCATTAAAACCGCGATCAGCAGAACGAAAAGACTGACTCCTCCCTTGGCCAGTGCAAGCGTCGCGGGCCGCCAGGCGGACCATACTCGCCGAAAACGCTCATAGGGAAAAAGCACAACCGCCCAGCCAATAATGAAATAAGTCAGAAGCCCGGCATCCAGGTAGTACCCGAGGTGAAAATACCGAAACCCGCTTAACTGCGTCGCGCCAAACATGGCCCGGATAAAATCGATGGCCTGACCAAAAGAAGCTGACCGGAAGAAGACCCACCCGAACATCACCAGCAGCAGGGTGAGGCCATTGCCCACCAGACCCCTTGGTTGCCAGCCGAACCGGTTTTTCAAGAGACGCTCAATGACCAGCAGGATCCCATGGAACATGCCCCAGATGACAAAGGTCCAGGCCGCGCCGTGCCACAGGCCGCAAAGGAAAAAGACCAGGAAGAGATTAACATAGGTCCGGACCGGGCCCTTGCGATTTCCACCCAGGCCTATATACAGATAATCCCTGAACCAGCGGGACAGGGTCATGTGCCATCGCCGCCAGAATTCCGTGACGCTTTTGGCCTGGTAGGGCTGGTTGAAATTTTCCGGAAAATGGAAGCCGAAAAAGCGGGCCAGACCGATGGCCATGTCCGAATAGCCGGAGAAATCGAAATAAATTTGCAGCGTGTAACAGGCCACCCCGACCCAGGCCAAGGCAGTCGTCAGCTCGCTGGCCGGCAGGGCAAATATATTGTCAGAGACACTCCCCAGATTGTTCGCCAGGATGATTTTTTTTCCCATCCCCATACTGAAGCGCCAGATCCCCTCAAAAAACATGGGGAGTGTCATTTTACGGTCGTGGAGCTCGGCCTCCAGTTCCGAATAGCGCACGATCGGGCCTGCGACCAAATGTGGAAAAAGCGTCAGATAGGTTCCGAAATGCAGCAAACCCGCGTATTTTTCTTTTTTCTGGTGGACCTCGACCAGGTAGGAAATCGCCATAAACGTATAGAACGAGATGCCCACCGGTAAAAAAATGTAAGTATGCGGCTGTAGCTGAATGTGAAAGGCGTGGAGCAGGGTGAAGGATAATTGATCGTAGAAAAAATTGAAGTATTTAAAATAGAGCAAGATCGAAAGATTGAAGGCCACGCCAATGGCGAGTTGCATTTTATGCCGCGGAGAATGGTAAATCCAGCGGCCCAGCAGGGTATTCACGACAATGGAGAGTAAAAAAACCAGGACGAATTTGCCGCTGCCCCAGTAGTAGAAAAACAGGCTCAAGCCGCAAAGGAGTGCGTTGGTCAGCACCTGCTTTACGGGAAATCGCGCGGGCAGCACTTTGCGCGACAGATAGTCCGCGGCATAATACGCCAGCAGATACAGGGGCAAAAATAAAAAGAGGAAAATATTTGAACTGAATATCATTTTTAACGCTACCCATATGCCCCGGCTTGCTCGGCCGGGGTAATATTCATGGTCGTGGCATTTATCCTATCAGGCGTTCCGTTGTCTCGCCCGGGAATTCAAACCATGGTTGGCGCAGCGACCACTCAAGTGCCCGCCATTTCGACGTTCGCGCAATTTATGTTTCCAGGATGATTTTACCTGGTCTTTTTCGGGCCGGCAGGATGCCGTATTCTTTCCCAGAGGACCTTCACCCATTTTCTTCTTCTGCTTCCCAGGGGAAACAGTCCGTCTCGGAATCGAAAATACCGCCCCACTATTTTCCAAGCATCAGATTTATATATGTTGTCCAACAAATGTTTATTTAGCGCCAGCGTTTCTTCCAATTTCGAGATTTGCTGTTCTTTACTATCCACTTCCGTTTTCAAATCACGCATGACGCGGTCCAGGTTATTCACGACTCTTTCTAAGCTTTGCCCGTCCTGCTTTTCTGCGATCCGTTCACCTCCCGGGAAGAGGTCGTGAGTTTGTTGTACCGGGTCATTTCGGGCTACCTTTTGAAAGCGCATAATATATTGAAAATTGCTTAATTCATCCGATTTTTGAAAAAAGCAATCGATCACTTCGGGATATTTCCGCTGCATGGTATTGGAGAAATCCGAGATATATTTAATCTCCTGAATTTTATCACACTTTAAAGAATAGTCTATCTCCGCCATTTGGTTGATGGAATCTACCCATTCCAAAAATGAGCTTTGGGTAAAAAACCGAAGATGGGTATTGTCCAACAATCCCAAGTTTGAATAGTTAAACTTTCCTCCCAACAAATGCAAAACAATGTCGATGTTTGCGATATTCGGAATGCTCACCAATAAATATCCGCCCATTTTCAATGTCCGGTTGATATTCAAGAGAAATTCGGTTGGCCATTTTAAATGCTCAATCACGTCCGCACA
>JAUXBQ010000179.1 GCA_030619365.1 candidate division FCPU426 bacterium
TGGGATATCCGGAATGCGGCCGGGGGTATTTACTTTTTCCGCCTGAGGGTTAAAACATCGGTTGGCGAGACTCTTTACGCTATAAAGAAACTGGTTATTGTGAAGCTCAGGCGATAACCATGGAAGCTAACTTTCAACCGCTTAAAATAACCTGCTGCCAATAGTGGCCTGATATAATGCCCACCTTCAGCCCGAGTTTTACCCTAACCCATACGCCTACCACAAGCCCGACACCCACCTGTGCGGCCACACCGATTAACCGCCGGATTAATGCAATTTAATCTGATGCTCGTCCGGCCCGGCCGCGACTTCCTTGATCTCACCGTAGATTTGCTCATAGCGGGCCACGTTTTCCGACAGAGCCCGGAGAAAACGTTTGGTGTGGGCGGGCGAACTGATCACGCGGGCCCGTACTTTGGCTTTGGGTTGCTGGGGCTGTACAAAGATGAAATCCAGGACGAATTCCGTGGCATTGTGCGCCACCAGGGCCAGGTTGGCATAGGCTCCCTGGGCCATGGCATCATCCACTTCGACCTGCAATTGCATCCCGCCGGGCTGCCCGGCAGCCTGTGTTTTGTCTTTACTCATGAAACGCCTCCTCGCGGCCTGCGCCGCTTTTATTTTACAGTTCAGCTGGAATGCGAAATCCGACCAGGTGGGTGGTCGGACCGCCGAAGGGTTGCTGATCTCGGATCTTAAATAAACACTATGCTTAGCCCGTACAGCGAACTGCCGCGTCAGCGGTTTTGGCGGCGATAAATTTGAATCCCTTCCTGATCATAGACCCGTTTCATGAACTGCGCGAACTTTGCCAAGCCCGGTCCGGGATAGGCCTTGCGCTCGTTTTCGCCGACAAATACATACTCGATCTGATAGCGCTCAATCAACGCCTGCGCCTGAGCCGGATCCAGGGTTCTGTAAATACGGTCCGCGTCCCGCGTACGGCCGCCGGTCAATTCCGGATTATAACGCATCTGCTCTTCCTGCCCCACCCATCCGATCAGGGTCGGCTGCCCGGTAAAGATCGCGATCCGCGTGTCAAAACAATTATATCCCCTTTTTCCGGGCGCCTCGAGCACAATATGATTGTGCTTCACGTTGGCATTTATCCAGGCCAGGGCCTTGGCCTCGCGTGGCAGCATGTGGTCGAGATAGGCCAACCCGTTCAGGGTGGGGCGCTTGAACTCGGAGCAAAGCCGCATCCGGTTATAAATCGAAATGGGCGGGTAGAGGGAGACCACCACGACCGTGGCGACCAGGGCCGCAACCCAGAGCCGCCGGAGATCGTCCTGCTTGGGCCACAGCGCCCAGGCCAGGGGTGCCAGCAGGAGCGAGGCGGCCAGCGCCCAACTCAGCCACGGCAGGCTGGTGGCGTTCTGGAAATAATTGGCCGCGGCCCACACCGCCAGCAGGCCCAGGCCCAGGGCCGGCACCTGCCAGACCCGCGCTCCGCCGAACAGCCGCCGCCAGATCCGCTGCTCTTCCCGGCGGCCGGAAAAAACATGGCTCAGCAGGGAGGCGGCGGCCAGGGCCAGGTAAACCCAGACGATCATGTAAAATTTGAACACTGTGTTCATGCGGCTCATATCGCCGCCTACGCCCATGAAGTCACGCACATGCACGATCTCGCAGCCGAGCACAATGGCCAGCGCCAGCACGGCCAGGAGCATGGTTAGGCGCAACTGCGGCGTGAGCGGCAGCCAGCCCAGGCAATACCCGGCGGCCAGCAGGAGCACGGCCAAAAACGCAAGCAGGATCTGATTAAAAAGGACCAGCAGAGTCAAACCGGTGGCCACGGTCAGGGTGGCATACACACCCACCGGATGTTTTACCCAAAAGGCCCTCGCCACGAGCTGCAGCTTTTCCCACCAGGGTTTGCGCGAGCGCGGCGACCAGCCCAGGCGGCCGAGCCACTTGACGGCCAGGGGCGTCATTTGCCGGGACCAAAAGGTGACCAGGACAAAAACAGGCAATCCGAAAAAGACCAGAAAGTCCCCCAGTCCCGTGCGTACAGCCGGATTGACCCAGGCCAGGCTTGTGGATTGCGGGTTGAAATTTTTATGAAAGAAAAACATCAAGGCCAGCCCGCCGATGACCAGGCGCAGCCAGGCGAACCCGGCATTGGCCAGCGCCCGCCAGGGCAGACCACGCCCCTTGTGGTCCTGCCAGGCCTTGGCTACCAGCACGCCCAGCATTAACAGTGCGTAGGGCGGAAAATTCCAGGTGTTGATGGCCGAAAGCGAACCCAGGGTGAGGGCGGTCACGAAGAAGGTCAGGCCCTGCTCGGTCCCGGTCCGGCCAGGCGCTTCGGGCAGCAACTGGGTTTTATAGTTCGCGGGGATGAGCAGGTTGAGCCCCCAACCGATGACCGGCAGGGAATACGGTATGGCGATGATGTGGGCGTGCAGATCGCCATAGAGAAAGGAAAACCAGGGCATCTCATTGATGGTGCCCTTGATCAGCCGCGTGGGATTCCAGATAAATTCGAAACGCCCCACGTGGTGCCAGGTTTCCGACCACACCCGCCCCAGGCTGACTAGGATCTCGTTCCAGTGCATGCCGCGGTTAAAGGGTTCCAGCATGTAAAAAAAGGTGTGCAGGTTCCCCAGCATGGCGGCCCCTACCGCGGCCGCCAGCCCCCAGCGCCGCTTTCCGGTCAGGCCCAGGCCCAGGCCGTACACGCCCGTAAAGGTGAGCGCGAACAGGAGGGAGATGCTGATCTGATATGACCAGGCCGGCGACACGCCGATGACCTTGGCCAGAACGCCCAGAATGACCTGGCCGAAATAGTAATAATTTATGGAATACCCGGACAGCCAGGGATCAAAGGGCGGAAAGTGCACGCT
Source organism: candidate division FCPU426 bacterium (assembly GCA_030619365.1). Classification (GTDB taxonomy): domain Bacteria; phylum Oederibacteriota; class JAAXVQ01; order JAAXVQ01; family JAUVAV01; genus JAUXBQ01. The sequence goes on from JAUXBQ010000179.1 coordinate 2,847, forward strand.
CTGATACACCGCGGTGAAAAAACTGACCCCCATGGGCTCGCCGCCGCCGTTGTACCCCTGTCCGAACGGATTGTTGATGTCCGGATTGTAGAGCTTGGTCAGCATATACCCCACAAAAGCCACCAGGAACACGATCTCGGCCGTGAGCCACAATTTGCCGCGGTTGGCGATGAATTCCTTAATCTCGATTTTTCGCCGCCAGGCCCAGAACAAGGACAGCCCTCCCAGCACCACCAGCACCAGGAGCGTCGTGCTTTGCAGATGACGGAATATCCCCAACGACACCAGCATCCAGGTGGTCCAAGCCAGCACGAGCGTGCCGATGATCTTCGACAGCGCCACGCCCGAATCCGGCAGGCGCGGGAACAGGCTCAGGGTGAGCGGCAGGCTTAAGAGGCCGATGATTTCCAGCAAAATGATCCAGGCCAGCGCGGACGTCACGCCGTTTTCCTTGCCAAACACAAATCGTGGCCGTCCCTGGCTTTTCCCGATGTTCGCGTTCACCACGGTCGGCAAAAGCGCGGCCGCGGCCTTGGGCCCGACCGTTGGTGCGGGAGTGGGCGCCCGCGCGTCCGGACTGCGCGCTTTGATCTTCGCCACGCGGGCATCCAGCCGCCGGGCCAGTTCGGGCCCGGGCAGGGGGGGCGCGATCCGGCGGAACAAGTACACGCGCGGATGGTCGTACAGGGTAAAGCTTTCGTCCGCCCGGTCATCCGCGAACTCAAATCCGAACAGGGACGGGTAGTTCTTGAACTCGGCCGCCAGTTCAAAGCCCAGCCCCTCTGCAAACATCAACTCATAGTAGGCCGCGTTGATGGGGTAGCGGTCCGGCAAGCGGCGGTACACGGCGTGCGCACGTGTGTCGGCCATGACAATCAGGTCGTTGCGCTGGAGCATGGAGATGATGATTTCCCGCTTGCGCGGTGTGTCCGGCTCCTGAACCGGGAACTTGTTCATCCGGAACGATTTGCGGGGAACACCCTCGACATGCGTGGGCAGGTCGTCCCCCCATTCCTCGTTAAGAATCGCGGTCGGGCGGCGCAGGCCGCCCGTGGTCACGGTCCGGGCCGGAAGGTTTTCCTGAATCCAGCGGCTGGCCGCGATCCAGGGGTGTTCGCGCTGATAAATGGAGCTGAAGGCCAGGGCCCAGAACACGGTTCCGAGCAGGACCAGGCTTATGCCCATGGAAACTATTTTTCTGCCCGCCGAAGCCAGGACCCGGGACCGGAGGGTAAGCATGAGGTGCGCCGCCAGCAGCGCGAACACCGGCGTCAGCGGCAGAAGGTAGCGGTTGAATTTTGCGAAAGAGTTCCCGATGATCGCGAAATACACCAGCGCGAAGCCCAGAATGATCCACCAGCTGCTCTGCGCCAAGATCCGCTGCCTGAGTTCTTGCCAGGCTTTGTGCGCGGCCAACCAGCCGGCCTGGACCAGGCCGATCACCGGATAGGCGACAAAGGCCAGCAGGGCCACAATGGACAGAAGCGGCCCCAGGATATAGCAGACCATATTTTTAACGTAATAAAGGTAGGGAACCGTGTTCAGGTACTGGCGGTTGTAGGGAACGTCCGCCAGTCCGGTCACCAGGATCCGGTGTTGCTCGTTTTGATTGTTCCAGAACTTATCCCAATCCAGAAAGGCGTGCGGCATGGCCACGAAAAACGTCAGCAGCGCGACGCCGGCGGCCAGGCCTAAATCCCGCCAGCGTTGGGCCCGTTCCGGCCCAGGCGCCTGAAGAGCGCCGAATAAGTGTCCCAGGCCGGCGGCCACGGCCAGGGGCGCGGCACTGGTCTTGGTGGCCGCGGCCAAGCCCAAAAAAATACCCACCCAGATATAATCCCCGCGGCGGCCGGTCTGGGCCAGGGCGAGCGACCAATACAGCGTCCCGGCCACCAGAAAACCCAGGGGCACGTCCACCACGAAAAAATGCGCCATCTGGATATTGAGTACCGTAAAAGTCAGAAGCGCCGCGGCCAGCAGGCCGAGCTTGCGGCCCTCGGCGTTGGGAAGAATCTTCCGGCCCAATAAATACACGAAAACAATGGTGCCCAAATCAAAGATGGCCGAAAGCATGCGGCCGGCCCAGATCACGAAACGGTTGACGTCAAAGTGGCCGAAATACCCGGCGATCAGGGCGACGAAATCCTTCAGGATTGCGAGCACATACAGGGGGAAGGTGCCGTATTGCAGGCCGGTCGGTTCCTGCGGATAGGACAACTGGCTGACCACGCCGAAGATCCAGCGCTCGTCCGGGTGAAACTGGCGGCTCAGGTACCAGTCCGGCTGGATGAAACGCAGGACCAGGGCGGCCAGCATGACTACGCCGAACCAGAGCGTTTCCGGCTCCTGCTGCGCCAGGTCCCGGAGCACGCGGCGCGTTTGCTCCCACCAGGCGCTGATGCCTCTGGCCAGACGCGCCGGCCGGCGGCGCGGCGAAGCTTTCCTGGGCGCCGGGCGGCGGGCAAGTCGGAGGCCAAGCGGTCTTAGGAA
>JAUXBQ010000079.1 GCA_030619365.1 candidate division FCPU426 bacterium
AAGATTCTCCAGGACTGCGGCGAGGATACGACCCGCGTCCTGAAAAAGCACTGGAAAATCGTGGATCGCTTCGTGAAGGAACTCCTCGAAAAAGAGGAACTTGACTTCGACGAGATCGATAAGATCTTCGCTGAATACGGCCTGGCGCATCCGGTTGCGAAAACCGTGGCTCCGGCCGTCAAACCCGTTGCCCTGCCCGCGGGGGAAAAGGGGACCAACGCCAAACCGGCCGCGACCCGCCGGGCCGGCAAAAAAAACCACGCCCAGAAAGACCCAGACGAAACGTGACCCTGCAACGGCTCATCCTCCTGTTGCTCGCGGCCTGGCCCCTGGTAGCCGGGTGCCGGGCCTCTTATCCCACCGGCAGCGTGGAAGACACCATCGCCAAGATATGCCAGGATGAATACCATGTCGAGGTGCAGGTGGCCAAGGCGGGCAAGACCATCGGCGCCCTGATCGTCATGCCGGACATTCTGCTGAGTGACCTCACGTTTTCGGACCAGGCGTTGAATAAAATCGAGAATGTCATGCTCACCACTTCCCGGGTAACCCTCTCCTCGCAGTTCAACTACGATTTTTTCGTGATCACGATCATGGACGCCAAGACCGGCATCCGGGTCTCCTTTACCCGTTACATCAAGGACATCCGGCGCCTGATCATGGACGATATTTCGCGCAGCGACTATTTTCAGCGCCTCCTGATCGAGGTGGAATCCGGCCGGCCGGTCAGCGATCCCGCGGCCGCGCGCTTTGATCTCAAGGATCAAGTGCTGGAGGATTTTTTAGCCCGGCAGATCGCCGAGCGGATCCGCCTGCAGTTCCAGGTCAATCTGGTGGTGGAGCGTTTGTTTAAAATCAACGGCATCGAGGGAGTGTTTCTTCCGGCCGCGGACGACGCTGACCGCTATGCCGCGCCCGGGCGCTTTCAGCTTAGGCTCAGTTTCAAACCCCAGGCGCCGCCATTCGCCACCGTGGCCTCGCCCACCCTGCGGGAGAACTTGTACCAGTTGTTGTTCGAAACGGCCAAGCAGGTCATAAGGCGCTACGAATTCAAAAACTTCGAGGGGCTGGCAATCGTGGGTCCGTCGGATGAAGCTTTGGCCTATTATGAAAGCGAGGAATTCAGCAAAGGCAGCATGAATACCTTGATGGAACTGATACGCTCGCTTAAGCAGAAGGGTAAATAACCGTGGCTCCGGAAATTTTAGGCGGAGCGTCCGTATTTCTTAAGCACGGGAAACAAGCCCTGGTGTTTATGCACGGATTTACCAGCACGCCCCTCTCGGTTATGCCCGTGGCCGAGGAACTTGCCCGCGCCGGATTTACCTTGTCCCTGCCCTTGCTGCCCGGATCCGGGACCACGCCCGAGGATATGGCCCGGTATGGCGCGCCAGACTGGATTCAGGCCGCCTTGGACGCCTGGGACGGGTTGGCGCGCGAGTATACCCGGCCCGCGGTGGCCGGTTTGTCCATGGGCGGGGCCTTGGCCCTGCGCGTGGCGGCCCAGCGGCCCGTTTCCGCGGTGGTGGCGCTCTCGCCGGCCCTGTACCTTGACGATTGGCGGGCGTGGTTCGCACCGTTGTTTCGGTACTTGCCACTGTGGCGTAAATCCATTGGAAATGATATTAAAAGCAAGAAATTACAGGAAAAAAGCTATTCCCGCTTTGCCCTGAAAAGTATTTATGACCTGGACCTGGTGATGCGAGCCGCCCGCGAAGCCCTGCCAAAAATTACGGCCCCGCTCCTGACCATGCAGGCTGTGGAGGACCACACCATCTCGCCCAGGTGCCTGGATGTCTGCTACGGCCGGGCCGGCTCGGCCAGCAAGGAAAAACACCGGCTTACTAATTCCTACCATGTTATAACCATGGATCACGAATACCTGTTCGTGGCTGAAAAGATGAAAGACTTTTTAAACCGGCATCTGACTGGTTAAGTCCCTCCGCTCCAGCCTCTAAAAAAAATATATTTTTTGTAAAAAAAGACTTGATTTTATTTGAGTGATGGCTATAGTAGTTATTCGATTTAGCAGTCTCCCGGCGAGACTGCTAAAATTTACGAATCAATGTGAACAAGGAGGATAAATGTATGAAACTGAAACCACTTGGTGATCGCGTCCTGGTGAAGCCGGAAGAGGAAAAAGAGGAGAAAAAGGGCGGGATCATCATTCCGGACACAGCCAAGGAAAAACCGCTGCTCGGCAAGGTGATTGCCGCGGGGCCGGGCAAACTGGACGATAAGGGCCAGCGCATCGCGCTGCATGTCAAGGCCGGGGACAAGGTGCTGTACGGCAAGTACGCCGGCAACGAAGTCAAGCTGGATGACGAAGAACTGATGATCATGAACGAAGAGGACATTTACGGGATCGTCGAGGATTAACCCTTGCCGGCCCATCCCAAAAAATTCATTCTAACGAACCAGGAGGAAAAGTTAATATGGCAAAAATGCTGATGTACGACGAGGAAGCCCGCCGGGCCCTGCAGCGGGGCGTCAACAAACTGGCTGACGCCGTGCGCGTCACCCTGGGACCCAAGGGACGGAACGTGGTTTTAGACAAGAAATTCGGCGCGCCCACCATTACCAACGACGGCGTGACGATCGCCAAGGAGATTGAGCTGGAAGACCCCTATGAGAACATGGGCGCCCAACTGGTGAAGGAAGTGGCCACCAAGACGCACGACGTGGCCGGTGACGGCACGACCAGCGGCACGCTGCTGGCGCAGGCCATGATCCGCGAGGGACTGAAAAACGTCACTTCCGGCGCCAATCCCATGTTTATTAAGCGCGGCATCGAAGCCGCGGTGATTGCCGCGGTGGACGAGCTGAAAAAGATATCCGTGCCTGTCAAGGGCAAGGAAGAGATCGCGAATGTCGCTACCATCTCGGCCAACAATGATCCGGTCATCGGCAACCTGATCGCCGAGGCCATGGAGAAAGTCGGCCGCGACGGCGTGATCACCGTGGAAGAGGCCAAGGGCATGGATACCACCCTGGAAGTGGTGGAAGGCATGCAGTTCGACCGGGGTTATATCTCCCCGTATTTTGTGACCAATTCCGAGCGCATGGAAGTAGTGCTGGAAAACGCCCAGGTGCTGATCTACGATAAAAAAATCAGCACCATGAAAGACCTGCTGCCTGTGCTGGAAAAAGTGGTCCAAGGGGGCAAACCCCTGCTGATCATCGCCGAGGACATAGAAGGCGAGGCCCTGGCCACGCTGGTGGTGAACAAGCTGCGCGGCACCTTGAACGTTTGCGGGGTGAAAGCGCCCGGTTTCGGCGACCGCCGTAAGGACATGCTGGAGGACGTCGCGATCCTGACCGGCGGGCAGGTCATTTCCGAGGAATTGGGACATAAGCTGGAAAACGCGGACCTCTCCATGCTCGGCCAGGCCAAGCGCATCACGCTGGACAAGGACGATACCACGATCGTGGAGGGCGGGGGCAAAAAGGCCGACCTGGACAAGCGGGTGGCCCAGCTTCGCAAGCAAATCGACGATACCGATTCGGACTATGACAAGGAAAAGCTGCAGGAGCGGCTGGCCAAATTGGTCGGCGGCGTGGCCATCATCAACGTGGGCGCGGCCACGGAAGTGGAAATGAAGGAAAAGAAACTCCGCGTCGAAGATTCCCTGGCTGCCACACGTTCCGCAGTCGAAGAGGGCATTGTGACCGGCGGCGGAGTGGCCCTGCTTAAGACCGTCAGCGCCATTGAAAAAGTGAAACTGGAAGGCGACGCGCAGGTCGGTGTGGAACTGGTGAAACGCTCGGTGGAAGAGCCCATTCGCCAGATTGCCGAGAACGCGGGTCACGAAGCCTCGGTTGTGGTCAATCACGTGGTCAACCAGGACCTCAAGGTGGGGCTTAACGCCGCCACCGGTCAATATGAGGATCTCATGAAGGCCGGCGTGGTCGATCCCACCAAGGTCGTGCGCTCGGCTCTGCAGAACGCCTCCTCGATCGCAGCCTTGCTGCTCACCACCGAATGCCTGATTACGGATAAGCCCGAGAAGAAGGACGCGGGCCCGGGCGGAATGCCCGGCGGCATGGGCGGCGGCATGGGCGGCGGCATGGGCGGTGGCATGGAAGGGATGTACTAGAAAGCAAAGTAAATATAACCATAAAAAGCCGGGCAGGGTTGATTCTGCCCGGCTTTTTTTTATCCCCTCGGTCGGCACCAGGGCGCGGTAACCGCGGCCCTACAACTTGACTTTTTACCGGCCTTCTGATAACATCACGCTTTCATAGATTTTTACCTGGAGGAGGCTGAACCGCTTGACCACCCCATCCCGCCCCAAATCCATTTCCGAAGGCCTGACCTTTGACGACGTCCTGCTCAAACCCGCCAAATCCGAGATCCTGCCCAAGGACGCTGACGTGCGCACGCACATCACCAAGCGAATCAAATTGAACATTCCGCTGGTTTCCGCCGCCATGGACACGGTGACCGAGTCAAGGCTCGCCATTGCCCTCGCGCAAGAGGGGGGAATCGGCATTATTCATAAAAACCTGGATCCCGAGCGACAGGCCGAGGAAGTCGACAAGGTCAAACGCAGTGAAAGCGGCATGATCCGCAATCCCATTATCCTGGGCCCGGATAACCTGATTTCCGAGGCCATGGAAATCATGGCCCGCTACCATATCTCCGGTGTGCCCATCACGGAGAAAGGGAAATTGGTCGGGATACTGACCAACCGGGACCTCCGTTTTCAGAAGAATTTCAAACTGAAGATATCCCAGGTCATGACCCGCGAGGGCCTGGTGACCGCGCCCGTGGGCACGAGCCTGAAAACCGCCGAGGAAATCCTCTATAAGCACCGCATTGAGAAACTGCCGGTGGTGGACGGCAAGGGCCTGCTCAAAGGGCTGATCACCATCAAGGACATCGAGAAGCGTCTAAAGTTCCCCCATGCCTCCAAGGACAAACACGGCCGCCTGCAGGTCGGCGCGGCGGTCGGGCCGGGGGCGGAGCTGGATATCCGCGTCAAGCTGCTGGTCGAAGCCGGAGCGGACCTGGTTTGCGTGGACACGGCGCACGGGCATTCCCAGGGCGTGTTGGAGGCCGTGAAACGCATCAAGCAGTCTCACCCCGGCGTCGAGGTTATGGCCGGCAACATCGCCACCGCGGAAGCGGCGCGGGACCTGATTGCGGCCGGCGCCGACGCCATAAAGGTCGGCATCGGGCCGGGTTCCATTTGCACGACCCGCGTGGTGGCCGGCGTGGGTGTGCCGCAGATCACCGCCATCGAAGAGTGTGTGAAAGCCGCGGCCGGGCGCGTGCCGATCGTGGCGGACGGCGGGGTCAAGTATTCCGGCGACCTGACCAAGGCTATTGCGGCCGGCGCGGACGCGGTTATGCTGGGTAATCTCTTTGCCGGCACGGACGAGAGCCCGGGCGAAATTGTCATTCTGGAAGGCCGCAGTTTCAAAGTGTACCAGGGGATGGGGTCCCTGACTTCCATGAAAAAAGGCAGCCGGGACCGATATTTTCAGGCGGAAGTAAAGGAAGAAGACAAACTGGTTCCCGAAGGCGTGGTCGGCCGCGTGCCGTACCGGGGTTCTTTAAGCGCCACGGTGTATCAGCTAATCGGCGGGTTGCGCTCCGGCATGGGGTATTGCGGTTGCCGGACAATCGCTGATTTACAGCGCAAGGCGGAATTTATTCGCATCTCCAATGCCGGCCTGAGGGAAAGCCATCCCCACGACGTTGTGATCACCAACGAAGCGCCTAATTACCGCTTAACCTGAGACAGGTATCATCGCTTTGGTTAGTGCCCTGACCCGTCGGCGCAATCCTTTCAGGAGGGCTGGCGGGTTTTTAGATTTTTTAAAGAAAAATATTTCTGCCTGTAGGGAACGGGCGCGACCGTTCCCTACGTCCGCTGTGCCAGGGAGCGTATTATGAGTAACCCGCATTCTGAAATGATTCTGGTGCTGGATTTTGGATCCCAGTACACGCAGCTGATCGCCCGGCGGATCCGGGAACTGAACATCTACTGCGAAATTCATCCTTTTAATCTTTCCCCGGACAAGATCAAGGCCCTGGCGCCCAAGGGGCTGGTTTTGTCAGGCGGCCCGGCATCGGTATACGCCGACCAGGCCCCGCTGATCGCCCCGTCGGTTTTGGAATTGGGCGTTCCGGTTTTGGGCATTTGTTACGGCATGCAACTGATCGCGCATCTGCTTGGCGGCAAGGTGGAGTCTTCCACGCACCGGGAATACGGGTTTGCCGAGCTCTCGGTTGAGAAGGACGAAGGGTTGCTGGCCGGCATTTCAGATCCCACCAAGGTCTGGATGAGCCACGGGGACCGCCTGGCGAAAATGCCCCCGGGATTCAAGGTGATCGCCAAGACGCAAAACGCGCCCATGGCCGCGATCGCGGACGAAGCCCGTAAAATTTACGGACTGCAGTTTCACCCCGAAGTGGAGCATACGCGCGAGGGCCTGGCGCTGCTGAAAAATTTCCTCTACACCCTGTGCGGTTGCGGCGGCACCTGGACGCCGGCCTCGTTCATCGAGGAAACCGTGGCGCGCATCCGGAAGCAAGTCGGTTCCGGGCAGGTGCTGTGCGGTTTGTCCGGCGGGGTGGATTCCGCGGTGGCCGCGGTGCTGATTCACAAGGCCATTGGCGACCAACTGACCTGCATGCTGATCAATAACGGCGTACTGCGCTTTGACGAGGCCGGGCGCGTGACGGAAATTTTCAAGAAAAATTACTCCATCCGCCTGGAGGTGGTGGACGCCACGGAGCCCTTTTTGCGGGTGCTGGCCGGCGTGACGGACCCCGAGGAAAAACGCAAGCGGATCGGCGCCGCCTTCATCGAGGTCTTTGACCGGGAATCCCAGCGGCTGGGCGATTTCCAATTCCTGGCCCAGGGGACTATTTATCCCGACGTCATCGAAAGCGTGTCCGTCAAGGGACCCTCGGCCATCATCAAGTCTCATCACAACGTCGGCGGCCTCCCGGAAAAAATGCGCTTCGAACTGGTGGAACCACTGCGCGAACTGTTTAAGGACGAAGTGCGCAAGGTGGGACTGGCCCTGGAGTTGCCCGAGGACATGGTTTGGCGGCACCCTTTTCCCGGGCCCGGCCTGGCCATCCGGATTATCGGCGAGGTGACGGCGGAGCGCCTCGAGATCGTACGCCAGGTGGACCGGATATTTATCCAGGAAATAAAGGCCGCGGGTTATTACCGCAAGCTGTGGCAGGCTTTTGCCATACTGTTGCCGGTCAAATCCGTGGGCGTCATGGGGGATGAGCGCACCTACGAGCACGTAGCCGCCTTGCGAGCCGTGACCAGCGTGGACGCCATGACCGCTGATTGGGCCGACCTGCCTCAGGAGCTGCTGGGCCGGGTTTCCAACCGGATCATCAACGAGGTGCGGGGCGTCAACCGCGTGGTCCTGGACATTTCTTCCAAACCTCCCGCGACTATCGAATGGGAATAAAAAGATATCCACGAAGGACACGAAGGAAATCAAATTAAAAAAGCGGATCACGAAGGACACGAAGAAAAAAAAGAGGGTTAAAGAAAAAGCCTAAAATTAATTATTGTTTTTCCTGCGTGTTTCTTCGTGCTCTTCGTGGATAACTCTTTTAAGGGATTAGGTAAACAATGACCAAGGCGGCGGGGACGGAATGGAAAGTGGTGACCAGGGAGATTACCCTGGCCACGCAGGGTGGGGACCAGATACTGGATGTAACCGACGACCTGCGCAAACTCCTGGCCCAGAGCAGTATTCAGGAAGGCCAGGCCGCGGTGTTCACGCCCGGGTCCACGGCCTCGGTCACCACCGTGGAATACGAACCGGGGCTGCTGCGCGATTTGCCGCGCCTGCTGGAAGAACTCATCCCGATCAGGCGAGACTGGGCGCATAATCAAACCTGGGGCGACGGTAACGGGGGATCCCACCTGAGGGCCGCGTTGCTCGGGCCTTCACTCAGCGTGCCCGTGATCAAGGGGGAACTGGCGCTCGGCACCTGGCAGCAGGTCGTAGTGATTGATCACGACACCCGGGGCCGGCAGCGGCGCGTGATCCTGCAAGTGCTGGGACGCTAACCGGGCCATCACGGCCCACAACTGCGGAAAGAGGCCAGGAAGTGCCTTTTAAGAATTTTGTTCATCTACACGTGCACACCGAGTATTCCCTGCTGGACGGCGCTTGCCGCCTGGACGCGCTGATCCGGCGCGCGCGCGAGTTGAAAATGCCGGCCCTGGCCATCACTGACCACGGTGCGTTGTACGGCGCCATCGAGTTCTACTACACCTGCCTTAAACACGGCCTTAAACCCATTATCGGCCTGGAAGCCTACGTAGCCAGCGGTTCGCGTTTTGACAAGCGCAGCAACCACGGCATGAAGGACGCGGCCTACCACCTTACCCTGTTGGCCCGGAACCTGGAAGGGTATCGCAATCTGGTGGCCCTCTCCAGCATCGGGTTCCTCCAGGGGTTTTATTACCGTCCCCGCATTGACAAGGAAGTGCTCGCCGAACACGCCGGGGGATTGATCGGATTGTCCGCCTGCCTGCAGGGCGAGGTTCCCATGGCCCTGCAAAAGGGCGAGCTTCCCCTGGCGCGCCAGATCGCGGAAGAATACCAGCAGATTTTCGGCCAGGGCAATTTTTACCTGGAACTGATGGACCAAAACCTGCCGCCGCAGGGCACAGTTAACCGGGGACTGGTGGATCTTTCCCGGGAGTCACAACTGCCCCTGGTGGCAACCAATGACGTGCACTATCTCCGGCGCGAGGACGCCCTGGCGCAGGAGGCCCTGCTCTGTATTCAAACCGGCACCACCCTAAACGATGAAAACCGCCTGCGGATGGCCTCTCAGGAATTCTACTTGAAAACCGGAGAGGAAATGGAATCGCTGTTTCATGAGATCCCGGAGGCCGGTTACAACACGCAGGAAATCGCCAACCGTTGCAACCTGGAATTTCCCTCCGCGCGCATGCAGTTGCCGAAATATCCCGTGCCCCCGGCGGCCGGCGCGGAATTGAAGCGCCTCAGGGAAAAGGAAAGCCTGGATGAGCTGGACGCGTACCTGAAGCTGCTTTGTGAGGAAGGTCTGCAGCGCCGTTTGCCCCAGCCGGCCCCGGAGGTGCGCGAGCGCCTGGCGCATGAGCTGGAGATCATTCAAACCATGGGGTATGCCGCGTATTTCATCATCGTCTGGGATTTCATCCGTTATGCGCGCGAGCAGAACATTCCGGTGGGTCCGGGACGCGGGTCCGTTTCCGGGTCCCTGGTGGCGTATCTGCTGGAGATCACCGAGATCAATCCCCTGCTCTACGGGCTCATTTTTGAGCGCTTCCTGAACCCGGACCGTATCAGCATGCCGGACATTGACGTGGATTTTTCGGACAGCGGGCGGGAAGCGGTCATCCGCTACGTCACACAAAAGTACGGGCAGGAGAACGTGGCGCAAATCATCACCTTCGGCACCCTGGCGGCCCGGGCCGCGGTGCGCGACGTGGGCCGGGTGCTGAATTACGCTTACGCGGAAGTGGACCATCTGGCCAAGCTGATCCCCCAAACCCCGGGCATGACCCTGGACCGGGCGCTGGAAACGGTCCCGGATTTAAAGGAGCACTACGCTTCCGACGGCCGCATGCGCCAGCTCCTGGACATTGCGCGGACCCTGGAGGGGCAGGTACGGCACGCTTCCACCCATGCCGCGGGCGTGGTCATTTCCCGCGAACCCCTCATGGAGCTGGTGCCCCTGTGCCAAACCAAGACCGCGCGCAGCGGAGAAGGGGGCGGCGCCTCGCCCAGCAGTTCCACCCTGACCACCCAGTATGCCATGGAATCCCTGGAGCGGCTGGGTCTCCTTAAAATGGATTTCCTGGGCCTGCGCACGCTAACCATTCTGGCGGATGCCCTGGAGGAAATCTGCCGGCGGACCCGGCAGCACCTGGAGCTCAAAGAGATTCCGCTGACGGACGGCCCGACCTTCGACCTGCTTGCTTCAGGACAGACCGCGGGTCTGTTTCAATTGGAATCCACGGGCATGCGGGATTTGCAGAAGCGCCTCAAGCCTCGTTCCCTGGAGGAAATCTGCGCCCTGATCGCGCTTTACCGGCCCGGCCCCATGGCCATTATTGATGAATACATTTCCCGCAAACAGCGCCGCCTGCCCATTCATTACGCCCATCCCGACCTGGAAAGCATACTCAGCGAAACCTACGGCACCATCGTGTATCAGGAACAGGTCATGCAGATCGCCGTGCGGCTGGGCGGTTTTACCTACGGCCAGGCGGATTTGCTGCGCCGGGCCATGAGCAAGAAAAACCCCGAAGTCATGGAACAGCAGCGGGAGCGGTTCGTGACCGGGGCACAGGCCCGGGGCATTGACCGCGAGACCGCGGAAACCATCTTTGACCCCATGGCGCGCTTCGGCGAGTATGGTTTCAACAAATCCCACAGCCTGGCCTACGCCCTGCTGGCTTACCAGACCGCCTATTTAAAAGCCAACCATCCCCAGGCCTTCATGGCCGCGCTGATGTCCAATGAAATGGGGAACACCGACAAAATTGCGCTCTATGTATCCGAGTGCCGGCGGCTGGGATTGACGGTTAAGGCGCCGCACGTGAACACCAGCCGGGATAAGTTCGCCGTGGAAGGGGAGGCCATTCATTTCGGCCTGGCCGCCATCCGCAACGTGGGCGTAGGCGCGGCGCAAGTGATCAACCTGGAACGGGAATCCAACGGGGAATTTGTCTCGCTCGTAGATTTTTGCAACCGCGTGGACCTGCGCACCATCAACGCCCGGGTGCTGGAGAGCCTCATCAAGGCCGGGGCCCTGGATGACC
>JAUXBQ010000134.1 GCA_030619365.1 candidate division FCPU426 bacterium
CCCTTCCTCCAGGGCGTCAAGGATTTCATCAATGGACTCTTCACTTACATTTCCATACCACTGCGCCTGCGGATAAAGCAGCATAACCGGGCCCTGGTCGCACATTTTCAGACAGCCGGTGGTGGAAACCACGGCATCAGTCATTCCCCGGTCCGCGAGTTCGCTTTCCAGATATTGCACCAGGGAAACCGCGCATTTTTTGTGGCAAATTCCCTGGGGTTCTCCATTGGCCCGGAAACTGCAACATACAAAGAAATGGTATTTAGGTTTTTTTATGCTCATGTAAATATGCTCCTTTTAAATAAAATTATTTTGCGCAGGCCATTTTTGCCGGCTCCCGCGTTCTCGATAATACGCGGTCCAGTATTTCTTTTATCTCCTCATTCCGATTTTCATGCAGCAGGCCGGCTGCGTCCGCGCGGCAGCGCTGGCAATGATACATCTGCTTTATATGTTGGCTGCATTTTTGTCTGATATCAAAAACCAGTCTAGGGGAGGGAGGTGTAAGATTCTCGAACTCAGTTCCCTCCACTGGGATCAGGGGAATGCAGTTGAAAATATCCGCTCCCAGCCTACCGGCCTCGCGGGCCACATCCTCTATATGTTCATCATTGACCCCGGGAATCAGTATGCAATTTACCTTAACCTTGAATCCGGAATGTTTGAGCTGCTTCACTGCTTCCAACTGCCGCAAACTCAGTAAACGCGCGGCCTCATAGCCCCGATAGATATTGTTTCTATCGCGCACCCAGGCGTAGACTCGTTCCCCTATGCTGGGCTCTACCGCATTAATTGTGATAGTAATATGCGTGGCGCCGTAATATTTAAGTTCCGGTATATAAGGTATGATGTTCAAACCATTAGTCGCGATACAGAACAATATTTCCGGATAATTGGACTTTATAAGTTTCAGGGTCTCTAAAGTCAGTTCCGGAGCGGCGAAGGCGTCACCCGGGCCGGCTATGCCTGCAACGGAAACATCCGGTATGATTTCATTAATCAAATTAAAGTAGTCCAGGGCCTGCGCCGGCGAGATGACCGCGCTGGTTACCCCGGGCCGGCTTTCATTGACGCAGCTGTACTTGCGGTTGCAAAACCGGCACTGAATATTGCATCCGCGGGCTACAGGCAAATGCACCCGCGAGTATTTGTGCCGCGCCTCAACATTAAAACAGGGATGAATATTCATAATATCACTCCTCACATATATGTATATCCGATAGAAGACTGCTCTTGTGTGTTTTCAATAATCGTATTCACGATCCTGTCAAAAAGCTGCTGGGTTCCGCGATACCCGAGATGCAAAACCCGCTGGCCTCCGATCCGGTCATGTATGGGAAACCCCACCCTTACCAGCGGAATACCCTGCCGGCGCGCCAATGAATACCCTTTACTGTTGCCCAGCATAAAATCAGGCTTCAGTTTCCCGCTGATTTCTTCTATCTCTCCAAAATCAACTCCCTCGCGGATTTCAAAAGAACGCCCGGATTCACAAGACAGTTTTTCCAATTCCGCTTTCAGGATTCCACTTCTGGAACCGGTTGCGCATAGAACCGGAATTACTCCGATTTCCAAAAGAAACCCGGCCATAGCAGCAACCATATCCGCTTCTCCGAACACTATGGCTTTTTTTTCAAACAAATATTTATGCGCGTCCGCATAAGCATCAAGCAGGCGTCCGCGTTCTTTGCGTATCTCTTCCGGCATTTTTTTCCCGCTTACTGTTTCCAGAATGCTAATAAACTTATCAGTTGCTTTTATACCGATTGGCAAACCGGATATATGCCGCTTAACTGCAAACTCGCGTTCCAGATAAGCGCCTGCACTCTCCTGCCCCACCAGGCTGTGACCCAGCTCAATAGCAGAGGCAAAACCTCCCAGTTCTGATAAATCCGCAATCCTGGTTCCGCCCTGGGGTATTTTTTGATACCCATCCCAGGGTCCGCCATCAAAAGTTTCTGCGTAATCCGGCAAAATTACAAAGTTCATTCCAAAATCCGCAAGCAGTTCCTTGAGATAACGGATATCCGCCGGCGAGACCAGATTGGGAAATAAAACCACACGCCTGGTTCTGGGACGCGAAGCAGCAAAGTAAACTACCAGGGACTTTATTGTAGCCTGGAATCCCTCCATATACGCACCATTATAGCTGGGAGTGGATACTGATACAATATGCGGCAGGCACGCTGACTTTTGTTCTGACTTGAATTCACGCAGATACTGGGGCACATCGTCCCCAATGGTTTCACTTAAACAGGTTGTGGCCACGCCTATCAGTTCGGGCGTGTACTGAGTACATATATTTTCCAGGGCTGAGATCAAATTTTTCTTGCCTCCAAAAATTGTTGTCCTCTCTGTGAAATTTGAGGAGGCAATGTCAATCGGCTCATTATAGTGGCTTATCAAATAACGGCGTATATAAGTGGCGCAGCCCTGGGAGCCGTGCAACAGGGGCAAGGCGCCTTTTATGCCCTTGAAAACCAGGCAGGCCCCTAAAGGCGTACACAAGTTACAGGGATTGGTAACAGCATTAGGTTTGGATTTTGTATTTGTTTTCATTTCCATCACCTGAACAATTTCCAGACCGGACTCATGATTGAGGCATAAACTTCTTTAATAAAATTTTCCATGCCTTCATATCCGGCCAGGGCATTTTTCCTTTCATGATTATGGTCGCAAAATGCGATGCCCAGTTTATAGGCCAGAGGCCGTTCTTTCACCCCGCCGATAAAAATATCCACCTTCTTTTCCAGGGAAAAAGCAGCCAGTTCCACGGGATTGGAATCATCCAGAATAACCGTGCCTTCATCACACATCGAACGCAGCCGTTTATAATCATCAGCCTGGCCGGTCTGGGATCCGACCACCACGACCTCCATACCCAGCATGCGCAACGCCTTAATCAGGGAGAAAGCCTTAAACGCCCCTCCCACATAAACTGCCGCCCGCTTGCCGGCCAGACCGGGTCGATATTTCTTCACCAAGGACATGGTCTTGTGAGTTGCTTCTGCTGCTAAACATAACGTGCGCTGTATCATCGCCTCATCCTTGAAAAAACGCGCTACCTCCAAAAGCGCTTCCGAGGTATCTTCAATTCCTATATATGATACCCGGATAAACGGTATATTGTATTTGGCTTCCATCAGTTTGGCCAGATGCAGCATGGACCCGGAGCACTGCACCACATTAAGCGAGGCAGTATGCGCCTGTTGGATATCCGCAATGCGGCCGTCTCCGGTAATGGTGGCAACAACTTTTACTCCCATCTTCTTATAGTAGTCGCGGATGATCCAGGTTTCACCGGCAATGTTGAAATCCCCAAGAATATTTATGCTGTATTTGTTTACTTCGGGCGGCGTTTTGGTGCCGACTATTTTGAAAATAGCCTCACAGGCCGCGCGATAGCCGTCGCGTTTAGTCCCATTAAACCCCTCGGAATGTACTGCCAATACTGGTATGTTCTTCACTGCCTCCACTTGGCGGCAAACAGCATCGATATCATCTCCAATAATGCCGGTTATACAGGTAGCATAAGCAAAAGCCGCCTTGGGACTGTGCATGTCAATCAGTTCACACAGCGCATGATAAAGTTTTTTTTCTCCCCCGTAAATTACATCCCTCTCCTGCAAATCCGTGGAAAAACTCATGCGGTGTAGTTCCGGCCCTGAGGAAAGCGCGCCGCGGATGTCCCAGGTATAGGCTGCGCAGCCGATAGGACCGTGCACCACATGCAAGGCGTCCGCAATAGGATAAAGCACTACCCGCGAACCGCAGAATACGCAGGCCCGCTGGCTTATGGAGCCGGCCGCGCTATTACGCTCGCAGGCCATGGCAAAAGCATCTTCACCTTTGCGAAATACCTGCTGTTTACGTTCTTTCAATATGGTTCCCATAATTCACCTCCGCGCTCCAGCTTACATTACCAGCTCAAAACCCTCTTCCGGCGCATCCCGGTCCTGGCGGTCCAGCAAAACTCCCAGTATTCTCTCCAGCAACTGCGATCCGCCCTGATATCCCACGCTCGGGAAATAGGTGTGGCCTACCCGGTCGGTGATTGGAAAACCATAACGCACAAAAGGTATATCCTCGTCGCGGGCAATATATTTCCCATAGCTGTTTCCGATCAACAGATCAACCGGCTCGTTTTTTATCCATTGGTGCAGCAGAAAAGCGTCCTTGGCATGCTGCACTTTGGCTTCCGGCACTGCCTCGCCCAAAATCTCCTGCATATGCCTCAGGAATTTCTTGCCGCGCGTGCCGGTGATAACATATACCGGACGCATATCCAGATCCACCAGAAATTCACTAAGCGATATCAATTGATCCGGATCGCCGAATAGCGCCACTCTTTTACCAGCCAGATACTGCTGCATATCCGTAATCATGTCTACCAGCCGTCCCCGCTCGTAATTAATACTCTCCGGAACTTTTAACCGGGAATGCGGGCGAAGGGTATTAATAAAACGGTCTGTGGCCCGAAGCCCAATCGGTAGGTCGAGAATTTCACAGGGAACTTTGTACTTGGCATCCAGGGCTTCGGCCGCTGCCTGGGAAGTAAATTTCCCCAGTGCAATGGTCGCTTCGCTGTCGCCTATGCGCTGCATTTCATCCAGCCTGACTCCTCCCTGGGGATACATATTAAATTTTCCGGTCTGCGGCGAATCAACTACACCTGAAGTATCAGGAAACATAATCGTATTTAAGCCCATTTCCCGGCAAAGCCGTTTTATTTCGCGCATATCCGCTGGTTCCACCCATCCGGGAATAATGTTTATCTGATCTTTTTTACAGCTTGAGCCGCCCCCAAGCTGCATGGCCATGCTTTTGACCATATTGGAAAAACCCGTAATATGCGAGCCCACATAACTGGGCGTGCTTGTGGAAATGACTACTTTGTCTTTTGGTATTTTTCCTTCTTCGTACGCCTTGCTTATAATCTGCGGCACGTCATCCCCAATGGTTTCCGAAAGACAGGTCGTATGTATGGCAACAATGTCAGGATTGTAAATAGTAAATATATTATTGAGGGCCTGCAAAAGATTTGCCTGTCCGCCAAATACCGAGGATCCTTCAGTAAAGGAACTGGTGGATGCCATAATCGGCTCCTTATAATGCCGGGTCAGGGCACTGCGGTGGTAGGCGCAGCATCCCTGCGCGCCGTGGCTGTGCGGAAGGCATTTGTGGATCCCCAGGGAAGCGTAGATCGCGCCTATGGGCTGGCAGGTCTTGGCCGGGTTTATGGTTAAAGCCGCTCGGGGTGTAATCTCTTTAGGTGTATGTCTTAATAACATGTGCGTTCTCCTATAATAAAAGTACTAACTTGTCGCAAAATTCGCCCTGATTTGCTCTTCTTCCTTCCAGGGCGCGTCAATCAGTTTCCATATCCGGGTATTTATCATCCTGTCGATTTCCCGGTAAAAATTTATAGCTCCCTGAAACCCGGCATAAGGTCCGCCATAATCATAACTGTGCAGCTGCTTGCACGGGATCCCGTTTTTCTGCACTCCGTATTTTTCCTTGATCCCTGCGCAGAATAGGGCCGGCTTGTATAATTCCAGCAGTTTTTCCTGTTCATACTGGCTGATATCATCTATGGAAAGTGTATTCTTTTCCATGGTCGGAATCATCCCCTCATAATGGTTAAGCTTAATTCCCTGTTGAGTCAGTTTCTTCTTTTGATCAGCGCTTAGACGCGGTTTATAACGCGTACTGTCATTCGCCACTTTCAATTCCTCTATGTTGCGGCTGTCCGCATCCACTTCCAGACCGTCCAATACTTTGCGCCCCTCGTAATCATCCCGGTGCGCGAATTCATATCCGGCGCCAACCACCTTCATCCCGATCTCCTTAAAAAGCTCCTGGTAATGATGAGCGCGCGATCCCCCCACAAAAAGCAGAGCCAGCTTGCCTTCCAGACGCGGCCGCACCTCAGCCCTGGCCTTTTCCACTGCCTGCATCTCGCGTGCAATATACTTATCAACTGTCTCAATCAACTGCTGGTCTCCAAAATAGTTTGCGAGTTTACGCATGGAATTAGCTGTCTCCTGCGCGCCAATAAAATTTATCTTAAGCCAGGGAATACCAAACTTGGTCTGCATCATCTCCGCCATATAATTGATTGAACGATGACACATAACCAGATTTAAATCCGCGTTATGCGATTTGCAGAAATCGTCATAAGATGAATTGCCGCTGAACGTGGAAACCAGGGTAAAGCCGCACTCCGCGAACATCTCCTCCAGCACAAAGGCATCGCCGCCAATATTGTATTCTCCTAAAAGATTGAACTTGTACTTACCGGCGATTGGTTCATCATCGCGCCCCACCACGTGTTTAAACAACTGGTTATTCGCGATATGGTGTCCGGCTGACTGGCTGACCCCTTTATATCCTTCGCAACTGAACCCGAATATATTGATCCCCAGTTCCCTTGACATTTCCCTGGACACCTGATGGACATCATCGCCGATCAGTCCTACCGGACAGGTTGCAAAAATTCCAATTGCTTTAGGATGAAAAAGATCATACGCTTCCTGGATCGCCTGTTTGAGTTTTTTCTCTCCGCCAAAGACTATTTGTTCCTCCTGCATGTCAGTCGTAAAACAATAGGGCATATAATTCGGCGCATCCGGACTTTCCGGCCGGGTCTGGTTGCGCCGGGTCAGCCAGCTGTAATACGCACATCCAACCGGCCCGTGGATAATCTGTAGAATATCCCGCGTTGGTCCGAGCACTACGCCCCGGCACCCCGCATAACAGCAGCCACGCTGGGTAATAATTCCAGGCACAGTTCGTACATTAGCCTGGATACTATTGTCTTCTTTCTTCTCCCCGACTACCGTAATATGTTTACTGCGTTTACGCCCCACCTTGGTGGGATAGGTTTTCAGCAGTTCATCTTTGATTTTAGCCGCATCCGGCAAATTAACTTTTTTCATTTCTCTCCCTCCTTTCGCTAAGCATCTAAAACGCTGTCTCCGCATTCGCCGGTGCGTACCCGCGCTGCTTCCAAAACCGGCATTACAAATATCTTGCCGTCCCCGGGTTTGTTGGTACGATTTACGTCCATAATCGTATTTACTGTCTTTTTCACCAAGCTGTCAGGAACAATTATTGTCAATGAGCGCTTGGCTACTAAGCGCGGTTCGTGCCCCAGTTGGGATATTGCTTCTTCATATCCCTGTTGGGCTCCGTTCATAACCTTGAAATCTACATTTCCTTTGCCCCGGCCGTGTACGCCGCCGGTAGCGGTAAAAGAAGAAATCCCGGCTTCGGACAACGCCTTTTTGGTTATATTCATCATATTGATTCTGATTACTGCCATTACTTCTTTCATGCCTATGCTCCTTTCC
>JAUXBQ010000284.1 GCA_030619365.1 candidate division FCPU426 bacterium
CGCCGCCCCGCACGCCGAAGTTGCCGGCAAAGGTCAGCAGCGGGTTGCGCAAAAAAGGAATGACCAGGGTCAGAAGGCCGGCGGCCAGAATCGCGAGATACAAAAACTCCGGGCGCCGCCGGGCGTCCGCCCACTGCCCGCCCAGCCAATACCCGGCGGCCAAAGCCAGGAGCGCGACGGTAATGAGGGCGGACCAGACGTAAATCCCCACTCCGAAAAAGGGCCCCACCACCCGCGTCCCGACCACTTCCAGCATCATGATGACGTTGCCGGTAATGAAAATAGTCGTGATTAAAAACCAGGTGTGCACCGTCCCCACCGGTTTACTCTGCTTGGTTTGCATACTACGCCTCCTTGGGCAAGACGCCGCCCGCCCGCAGCACGGCAATGGCCATTTCCACCTTGCCGAGCGCGGCGGACACCTGCGCCCCTTGGATTGAATCTTTGATCGCGCGCAACGCCTCCCCGGCGATCAGCACGCCTTCCTGCTGGGCTTCCGGGCCACTGCCTTTCTTGCGCATGCGCTCCAGAATCGGGACGGGCACGCTGGCGCCCGGGACTTCGTTATTCATGAACTCGGCATTTTTAAAGGAGACCAGGGGCCAGAACCCGGCGATGACCGGCAATAGGATATCCTGGATTTTTTTCCGGAAACGGAAGAATATCCCGGGATCGAACACCGGCTGCGTAATGATGAATTCCGCGCCCGCGTCGATTTTTTGGCGCAGGCGGTCGATCTCCTCGTCCAGGTTGATCGCGCCGGGATTGACGCCCACACCCTTTAAAAATGATAAGGGGGTGGGTATGGGATTCCCGCCCACGTCTTGGCCCTGGTTGAGGCCGGTCACGATGCGCGTGAGTCCAATGGAATCCACGTCAAAGACCGCGGTGGCGTCCGGGTAGTCCCCCATTTTGGGGGGATCGCCCGTGACGATCAGCAAGTTGCGCAACCCGGCGGCATGCAGGCCGAGCAGATCGGACTGCATGCCGATGATATTGCGGTCCCGGCAGGTGTAATGCAGCACGGTCTCAATGCCCACCTGTTTTTCGATAAGCATGGCCAGCACCATGGGCGAGAGACGGGCCGAGGCGCGGGGGCCGTCAGGGATATTGACCGCGTCAATGCCGTGCTGGAGCAGGTATCGGCATTTCTCCACCGTGGCCGTGGCGTCCGCGCTGCGCGGCGGCGTGATCTCGACCGAAGTGACGAACTTTCCCTCTGCCAGCTGTTTTCCCAGGCGGGATTTTTCGGCCACTGCGGTTTCCTGCGCTCGCTTCACCTTCTTCTCGGCCACGCAGGCCGGGGCGATTGTCTGCTGGCCGGGAAACAGCGCGCGGATGGCGGCCCGCATGGCCTTAATGTGCTTGGGCGCGGTGCCGCAGCAGCCGCCCACCACCCGGGCCCCGGTCTGGATGAAACGCTTGGCATATTCGGCCATATACTCGCTCGAGGCCAGGTAAAAATTACGGCCGTCAATGGTCTTGGGAAAGCCGGCGTTGGGTTGGCAGGACAGGGGTTTGGGCGTGAGCTTGATGGCTTTTTCGAGCAGGGCCAGCATATGCGCCGGGCCGGTCGAGCAGTTGAACCCGATCACGTCCACCGCGAGCGCCGAGGCTTCGCGGATAAAAGTCTCCGCGGTCGTGCCAATGGCCGTCTCGCTTTTGTCGTTAAAGGACCCTTGAGCCACGATCGGCAGATCAGAGAGGATACGCGCCACGCCCACGGCGATTTCCAGTTCGTGCACGTCCGCGAAGCTTTCGAAGATAAGCAGGTCCACGCCGCTGTCAATGAGTGTTTTGATCTGTGGCCGGAAATAGGCTTCCGCTTCCTGTTGGGTAATCATGCCCAGGGGTTTGATCAGCGCGCCCAGGGACCCGATCGATCCAGCCACCCAGACGTCTTTCCCGGCTGCCGCGCGGGCCAGCTTGACCGCGGCCTGGTTGATGGCCTCCACCTGGGATTCCAGGCCAAAGGCGCGCAATTTCAGCGCATTAGCGCCATAGGTGTTGGTTTCCAGCACATCGCACCCGGCCTTGACGTAGTCCGCGTGCACGTCCGAGACCATTGTCGCGGCCGAAAGGTTCAGGGCCTCGTAGCACTGGTTGACGTAGGCGCCTTTTTTGTACAGCATGGTCCCCATGGCGCCGTCAAAGAGCACCACGCCCTGGGCAAGTTTATCGCGAAATGAACCAGACACAGCAGGTCCTCCTTATTCACAGCATCCCTAACTTTTACCTCACCCGGCCGAAAATCACAAGATTTTTCATGGCACTTTTTCGTTGAAGTGTAGGTGGGGAAAAGACTTAAGTCCGACAGACTCCTGGCAAAAATAATTTACCGGGGATATGCTGATCTTCAGGATAGATCCTAGACTGCATTATTGAACCAGCGAATCCGGTGCATGGGAACGTGCCAACGTATCTCACTAAAACCCATTTTTTCCAGCATTCGGATGAATTCAACGCAGACGGCGCGGGGAACTTCGATCGTATAGTTTTTATCCTGATAAGTTGCTGAAATTTTACTCACTCGACTGAAAGGGCGGGCGCGAATTATTGTCTCCAATTGCATTATTTTTTCTTGGTGGAGATTGCGTACTTCCTGCGGCACTTTTTTCAGAAACCGATTGATGAAATAAAGCCTATATTCAGCCCAAAGGCCTCGGCGGACGCCGGATTCCAGCCTGCCGGTTGCAGCCCCGATCATGTCGCCTACTCCGATTTTAAACAACCAATTCTTCGTCTTCGGCTGCCATTTTCCAATTATTTTCAACAATCGCAAACTTGGCTCCAGCAACCGAAGTTGCAACCATCCGGGACTAACGGATTTACGGATAGTTTCACGATAGCGATATTTATTACACGC
>JAUXBQ010000126.1 GCA_030619365.1 candidate division FCPU426 bacterium
GCGTTGATACCTTCCGCGCTTCCGCTCACATGACTCCAATTGCCGCCAGTATAATGCTTGGCATAGATATTATGGGATTCATACCAGGTCACATAGGGCGTGCCGTTATAAACAGCAATGGCCGGCCTATCTGCAGACGACCCACTATTTATGTTCAGACTTTCCACGCTTCCGCTGACATGATTCCAATTGCCGCCAGTATAACGCTTGACATAGAGTTGATTGGGAAACCCTTCATTCCAAGTCACATAGGGTGTGCCATTATAAACAGCAATGGCTGAATAATATGCATGTTGTCCTGTATTTACATTTAAACTACCTCCGCTGACATGCTGCCAGTTACCGCCTGTATAACGCTTGACATAGATTTGATAATGCGTGCCATTGCTTTCGACCCAAGTCACATACGGTGTGCCATTATAAACCGCAATGGCAGGATCGTATGCATGTTGTCCTGTATTTACATTTAAACTCTGTACACCTCCGCTGACATGCTGCCAGTTACCGCCTGTATGATATTTGACATAAATTTGGTTTACAGAGGAGGCATTGTATTCTTGCCAGGTCACATAGGGTGTGCCAGTATAAACTGCGATATCAGGATGATTTGCATGCATGTTTGTATTTACATTCAGGCTTACTGCGCCACTAACATGACTCCAATTCACGCCTGTATGATATTTGACATAAATTTGGTTTATAGAGGATGCACTGTGTTCCTGCCAGGTCACATATGGTGTGCCATTATAAGCGGCAATAGCCGGGTAAGACGCATACAAGTCTGTGATTACATTCAAGTGTTCTTCAACGCCGCTGACATGATGCCAATTACCGCCGGAATATTCTTTTACATAAACCAGCACGGTGCCGCCGCGGGTTTCATGCCAAGTGACAAATGGGGTGTTATTATCAACAGCAATATCAGAAAATAGCGCAACTTCATCCTGCCTTACGTTCAGATTCTCTTCAACCCCGCTAACATGCTCCCATCCGCCCCAGGCTGATAAGGCCGGCAGGTTCCATCCTGTAATAAGCAATATTGCACATATTATTTTTTTCATACGCATTTTACCCTCTGATATAATACCCTTCTACTATATAGTATAGCATAAGTTTTTGTTTATAATCACGGCAGTCATTTTTATTTGAATTCCGGGGATTACCCCGTTATATTGGAGCGGATAATCCTCGGCTTAAAAAAAATCCGTGAAGTTGCCCGGATCGGGACGTAAAAAAGAGAATTGAGGAACTGGAAAGCAAGGCGGAATAGCGGTAGAGACGTACGGCCGCACTTCTTCGCTGAATAATAACCAGGAAAAGCCGAGTGGGATATCTTTAAATAGGCGGACAGAAATGAGCTACATTTATGGTCCAGTACCTTCACGCAGACTAGGACGGTCGTTGGGCGTAGATCTCGTCCCCTTCAAAACCTGTTCGTATGACTGTATATATTGTCAATTAGGCCGCACAACTTGTAAAACAGTCGAGCAGAAGGAATGGATGCCTCTGGAAAAAATCTGGCAGGAACTTCAGACCAGGCTTTTCAAGCAACCGGATTTTATTACTCTCGGCGGATCAGGTGAACCTACTCTCTTTTCCCGAACAGGGGAGCTGATAGATAGAATCAAAACGATGACTAAAATTCCCGTGGCAATTTTGACAAACGGATCTCTACTATGGAAGGAGAACGTTCGCAAACAGCTGTTGAAGGCGGATTTGGTTATACCCTCGCTGGATGCGGGTGATGAAGAGATGTTTCAGGCTGTAAACAGGCCTCAAGCGGATATTACTTTTAGAAAAATGCTGGAAGGCTTGATTCGATTTCGCCAGGAATATCAAGGGCAATATTGGCTGGAGGTTTTGTTAATTGAGGGCTATACAGCCACGGAGACCGAAGCAGCTAAAATCGCGAAATGTGCGGCGCTTATTAAGCCTAAACGCATTCAGTTAAATACCGTCACCCGTCCGCCGGCAGAAAAATTTGCGCTGAATGTCTCGCCAACGCGGCTCACGGAGCTGGCTAAGCTATTCAATCCGACCGCGGAAGTCATTGCTGATTTCGAAAATAGTTCTCAACCGGCCGAATTTTCCGCTAATCGCGAAGAAATTCTGAATTTATTGCGAAGGCGACCTTGCTCCCTGTCTGATATTGCCAATGGGCTGGGTCTGCATCGGAATGAAGTTTTGAAGCATATCGAAAAAATGGCGGCGCAAAATCAAATTACCAAGTCGTCAATCAAGGGAGCCGCATATTACGCGGTTAAAGGTGGCTCCACAACTAACCTACCATTGGAAGATTGATATTTGCTTCCCCCCGCCAGGCAGCGAATACCCGATTCGCCCCTACACCTTGTTTTCTGGTTGTGATATAATTTGAAAGATCATTTCCTCCGGAAGCGAGCGAGCCGTATGAAAAACAAGCTGGCAAGATTCAGTTTGGGAATAACCTATGGTTTGATGCTGTGCGCGGCGGCTGCCGGCCCGTCTCAGGCCCGGGAAACGCCTGCCCCGGAACCGGCCGGTCCGGTAATCCAGTTGAACCTGGAAGGCATCGTGGACCCGGTCATGGCCAAGTACGTGGAGCGCGGCGTGCGGAGGGCGGAGAAACAATCGGCGCACTTGCTCGTCCTGGTGCTGGACACGCCCGGCGGCCTGGATCCTTCCATGCGCCGCATTGCCAAACAGCTTCTGAATACGCCGATCCCCTCGGTGGTGTACGTGCACCCGGCCGGTGGCCGGGCCGCCTCGGCCGGCGCGTTTATCGGCCAAGCGGCCACCGTGCTGGCCCTGACGCCCGGGACAAATATCGGCGCCGCCCACCCGGTGGATATCCAGGGAAAAAAAGCCTCGGACAAGGTCGCGAACGACGCTGCGGCGTATTTGATCGGCCTGGCGCGGCAGCGGGGCAGAAATGAAAAGCTGGCCGGCCAAATGGTTACGAACAGCATTTCCCTGACCGCCGAGCAGGCGGTGCAGGACAACGTGGCGGATATTCTGGCCGCCACCCCGGAAGAGCTTTGGCGGAAACTCTCAGGGCGGCGTGTCCAACAAGGACAGACCGAGCATATCCTGCAAGTGTCGGCCCAGGCCGTGCAGCTTCTGCCCATGCGCATGAACGAGCAATTTCTGCATGCCTTGACCAATCCGAACGTAACCTACGTCTTGTTTTTACTGGGAACCTACGGGCTGATTTACGAGCTGGCCAACCCCGGCGCGATCCTCCCCGGGGTCGCGGGCGCGATATGTCTCTTGCTGGCCCTGATGGGATTCGAGGGCCTGCCCATTTCCCTGGCCGGCGTCCTGCTGCTGGGCCTGGGAGCCCTGCTCCTGGTGCTGGAGGTTTTCGTGGTGAGCCACGGCATTCTGGCCACGGGCGGGGTGGTGGCCCTGATTTTGGGATCGTTCATGGCCTTTCCCTCCGAACTGCCCGCGTTTAAGGTGGCCACCTCCATACTTATTACCATGATCGTAGTCACCGTGGGCTATGTGCTGCTGTTTCTGTTCGTGGCGCTCAAGCTGCGCCGGGCCATTGCCATCAGCGGCACCGAAAGCCTGGTCAACGCCCAAGGCACGGTGAAGGCCAAGACTCTGGCCGGCCTGCTGGTGCATGTTCGCGGCGATGATTGGCTGGTCACCCGCGATTCGGGAAAACTCAGACCCAGGCAAGCCGTGGAAGTCTTGGAAGTCCGGGGATTGAAACTCAAGGTCAGGCCCGTGGCAACCACGCCCGCCGGGCCGGAACCCGCCAAGGAGGAATGAAACCATGGGTATTTACATCACACTGATCGGATTAGTACTCATCATCGCCGTCATGGCGATCAAGATCGTGCCGGAATACCAGCGCCTGGTCCTGTTTCGGCTCGGGGCCTGCAAGGGGGACCGGGGACCGGGGCTGGTGATTATCATTCCTTTTATCGACAAGGTGGTCAACGTGGACCTGCGCGAGATCTTCCTGGAGATCCCCTCCCAGACCTGCATTACCAAGGACAACGCGCCCATCTCCATTGACTTTCTCATCTATTTAAAAGTGACCAATCCCGTGCATTCGGTGGTGGAAGTGAGGAATTTTTCCGGCGCGGCCCAGGGGATCGCCATGACCACCCTGCGCGCCGTGGTGGGCGACATTCCGCTGGACGACGTGCTGGCCAAGCGCGAGGAAATCAACCGGGTGCTGCGCGCCAAGCTGGACGACGTGACCGAACGCTGGGGCGTTAAGGTGACCTCCGTGGAAATCCGGGAGATCGAGCCGCCGGCGGACGTGCAGGACGCCATGAACAAGCAAATGGCGGCCGAGCGCACCCGGCGCGCCATTGTGCTGGAAGCGGACGGCAAGAAGCAGTACGCCATTACCGTGGCCGAGGGCGACCGCCAGTCCAAGATACTGCAGGCCGAGGGCGAACGGCAGGCCCAGATTTTAAAGGCCGAGGGGTATGCCCAGGCTCTGGAGAATATTTTTGCGGCCGCCAAACACATTGACGACAAGACCATCAGTCTGCAGTATCTTGACGCATTGAAGGTCATCGGCGAGAGCCCGTCGGCCAAATACGTACTGCCCATGGACTTCCTGGGCTTCATGAAACCCCTGGTGGAGCGCGTCAGCGCCGCAGCCAGCAAGAAATAATTCGCCGTCCCCCAGGCGGGCGTAAATCAGTTTTTATAAGATTTGCAGTAAAAGGGTAATCCCTGGATCCCCGATTCAAGCCTTCGGGGATCCAGATGCAATTTGGACAGCACCGACGAAAACCGCGCCCAAAGAGGGGAGCCCGAGCATGTCCGACAACCTGGAACAGGAAATCAAGGATGTTGTGGTGGAAATTATGGAAGTGGACCCAGGGGAGGTAAAACTGGACGGCCCCCTGGATCAGATCATGCAGATCGATTCCGTGGTCCTATTGGAAGTACTGGTGACCCTGGAACGCAAGTATGACATTTCCATCCAGGAGGAGGAGTTACAACAGATTTCGAAGTTAGGACAAGTGGTGGAGCTTATCCGAAAAAAGCAGGCGCAAAAAACAGAGAATGCGGAATAATTCCCAGACCCCCTGGTCCGGCCAGAAAAACACAGACTGAAAAGGAGAAGCATGCAGGATGTATATATAACCGGTTTGGGAATTATGAGCCCCATCGGGACCAGGGTCGACTCGTTCTGGAAAGCATTGCTGGCCGGGACTTCGGGAATTAAACCGGTTCGCAAATTCAATACGGATGCCATGCCGATTAAGGTGGGAGCTGAACTCGAACCTCTGCAGGCCGATGCCTTTTTAAGCCAGGAGGAGATTGATTCGGCCAGCACGTTAACTGCCGCTGGAATTGCCGCCGCCCGCCAGGCCCTGGCAGATGCGCGCTTGCTCTCACCCCTGGGTCATTCTCAAGATCCGATGCTGAAACTTTTCTATGGGACCTCGAACGCCGGGTTAAACGACAATGAAAAAGCTTTTCGGCGTTATTGGGAAGAAAAGCGCGCATTGAGCCTGCCCTCGGAAATACCCCAATACCGGGAACGGCAAGTAACCGAAATTTTACCCCGCATAGCCCGCGCCTTGAGATTAAAAGGCGCTCAGACCATGAATACCAACACCTGTGCTGCCGGAGGATATGCCATTTCCCTGGCAGCGGATCAAATCCGGCTGGGCCAAACGGATATAGCTTTATGTGGAGGAGCCGATGTTTTTGCCGAGGTGGTCTTCGCCGGGTTTATTAATTTGCATGCCTTGGCCCCGGAAAAATGCCAACCCTTTGAGCGTAATCGCAAAGGAACAATTTTAGGCGAAGCGGCGGCCATGCTGGTGGTGGAATCACGGGAGTCCATGGAACGGCGTGGAGTACGGCCCTGGGCGCGGCTGGCCGGAGAAGGCTGGTCAGCCGATGCCTGCCATCTGTCCGCTCCCCAGCCGCAAGGGCAGGGTTTAGTGGAATCCATGCAGCGCGCCTTGCTGTCAGCCGGCCTGCCCAAGGATAAGATCGGCTGTGTGCTGGCCCACGGGACCGGTACGGTCAGCAATGACCTGGCAGAAGCCTGTGCCTTGCGCGAAGTCTTTGGTGAGGCGATTCCTCCGGTTACTGCCATTAAATCAATGTTGGGCCATTCCCAGGGCGCGGCCAGCGC
Organism: candidate division FCPU426 bacterium; assembly: GCA_030619365.1. Taxonomy (GTDB): domain Bacteria; phylum Oederibacteriota; class JAAXVQ01; order JAAXVQ01; family JAUVAV01; genus JAUXBQ01. The sequence goes on from JAUXBQ010000126.1 coordinate 6,107, forward strand.
AGTGGATACGCTGGCGGCTGTGTTGATGCTTCATCACGGTCTTATTCCGCCCGTTATTAACTATGAGGAGCCTGATCCGGATTGTTCGCTGCCCTGTGTGGCAGGGAAGGCGCGGAAAGCCGGCTTGGAAGCCTGTCTGGTGAATGCCTCAGGATTTGGCGGGAACAATATCAGTTTAGTGCTCTGCCGGCCGGGTTCCGGAGGTCGGGCAAGATGAGCGACCGTATTGTAATAACGCACGCGAGCGTGGTGCATGCTCTGGGGCAGGAACCCACGGAAGTGTTCAACCGCCTGATCGCCGGCGAACATGGCATATCCGCCTGGCCGTTGGCCGACGAATTCCATCAAGCGCGCGGCGCTCAAATTAGATATGATGTCAAACAAGCGCTGGGAAGCGGGAACTGGCGGGGGCATACCCGGGCTTCACTGATGGCTTGTTTGGCAGGCCGGAAGCTTTGGCAGACCTTGGTTTCAGATCAGGCGCAGGAAATGGACGGCGACACAACCGGAATCACTCTGGGATTTATCACCGATACTTTTTCAAAAAAAGTACAAAACATACTATATACCCAAGAATACAAATTAATAAATCCTTTCTTTTTCTTAAATTTTTCTCCCAATGCCGCGGCCAGTCAGGTATCGATTTTACTAAAGTTGCGGGCCTTTACGCTTACCATCAGCACTGGATTCACGGCCGGACTGGAAGCCCTGGACTTGGCCAGCCAGGCGCTCAGGGCCGGGAGGGCGCAGATGGTTTTAGCCGGAGCAGTTCAGGCCGGCAGTGAAGAAGCGGTCCGCGGTTTTGCGACAGCCGCGCGGCTGCCCGGCCCGGAGCACGGGGTGCTTAGGGGTTGGAGGCCTGGGGCCATTACCCTGGGAGAAGGATGCGCGCTTTTTTCGTTGCTAAAAGAAGCGGAAGCCCGCCGCAGTGGGCTGCGTCCGCGCGCCTGGATTCGGGGGTTCGGGATGGGATACAATTCTCAGGCAGCGGGCCTGGGATATTCCCAAGCCTGCCGGGATGCTGTTTTGGCGGCGCTGGAGCAAGCCGGTTGCGGGCCGCAAGATGTGGATGTGGTTTTTCTCGCCGCCAATGGCGATCCAGGGCAGGACCAAGCGGAAGTTTTAGCAATGCAGGAAATATTCGGCAATCGCTTGCCGGCCATGACCGCCCTAAAAGGCGCGTTAGGTGAGACCTGGTATGCCGGCGGCGCACTGGCGGTAGCCTTGGCCATCTTGTGCATGGAAAACAGCTTGCTCCCGCCCACCCAGTTTGTGTCTGCCGGCGTTCTGGCTAAGGCGCTTGACCTTCCAATTGAAACCAGGCCGCTCAACGCGCAACGGGCTTTGATTATGGCGCTGGATAGTGATCACAAAGCAGCCGCCTTGCTGGTGGAGCGATTAACCTGAGTGAAATAATACCAAACATCCAACCAGCCCAGGCCTTCAGGTTAACCGGGCTTTTTTCAATATACGAAGGAATCCCCGCGCTTCAGCGCGGGGTTACCTCGCCCCCTCTCCCTATCAGGGAGAGGGACTCAGGGTGAGGGATACCTGA
>JAUXBQ010000276.1 GCA_030619365.1 candidate division FCPU426 bacterium
AGCGCGGGGTTACTTCGCCCCCTCTCCCTAACAGGGAGAGGGATTCAGGGTGAGGGTAACCGCAATGCCCCGCACTTTAGTGCGGGGATGATTGTTTTGATCGTGCTAGGGAGCCTGCTCTTTGGCGCGTCCGCCCAGGCCGACGATTTGATCATCAAAACGGATAAAAGCCGCTACTGGCGTTTTGAACTGATCGCGATCACGGTCAGCCAGGGACAAACCCCCACGGCGGCCGCGATTACCCTCCCGGACGAATTGCAGGCCACGGTCTGGAAAGGCCAGAAGCAAATCACGGCCGTGGGCGGTCAGAAACACGTGCCCGTGAGCCGGAATGACCAGGGACAGTGGGCCGGGTACTGGCCCATTCCCTTTAATCCCAGGTTGGGCGACTATACCGTGAAGGTGAATGCCTGGGACGGTAAAAGCCGAACCCTGACCGCGCGCGCGCAATTCAATATCCGGGGCCGAAAACCGGCCGCTTTGCCGCCCGGGTTCTCGGTGGTCACGTACGAGGGCGGGAAAAAGGGGCCCAATACCACCCCGCCCCTGGTTCCCGGCGAAGCCCGGTCCTGGAAGAATCTAATCAAATGGGCGGACTATATGGGCGCGGACGCGTTCTGGCACTGCGTGGGCCAGACGCAGATCTGGGGCCAACGCAAAGATGAGCAATACCCCTGGTCCCGCTACTCTGTGCGCCTGATGAAACGCGCGGCCCAGGCCGCGCACGAGGCCGGCCTGCAGTACGGCGCCTGGATCACCGCGTTCGTGGTCATCGGCGACAAGCCCGAGGAAACCGGATATCAATTTACCCTGGGCTATAATCGCGCCCAGAACGCCTTGCGGCAGCTTCGGTACGTGTCGCTGGGGTGCGAGAAGCGCATTGGCCACATGATCGAATTGCTGAAGCAATTCGAGGCTGACCCCAACGTGGATTATCTCGGTCTGGATTACATGCGCACGGACTTCGGCGGGTACGAGTTCGCCACCGAATTCGTGCGGGACATGTCCATTGCCACGCCCGCGAACTGGCTGAAGTGGTCGGATTCCGAGCGCAGCCTGTGGATGGCCCGCCTGATCGAGGTGGAACGGGACGCGACTGCCCGCCGGAAATGGCAGTGGTGGCGCGCGCATAAAGTGGGGCTGGTCATCGAACACCTCCTGGCCGAGGTCAAGCCCGGCAAACCGGTGTGGGTCTTTTCCCTGGGCTGGAAAACCGGGCATCAGCACGGCCAGGACCTGTTTATGATGCTGGATGCGGGGATCGGATTCAATGCCCCCATGTTTTATTCGATCGACAAGCCGGATTTCCCGGCCATGCTGAGATCCTGGAAAAGATATATGGGCCGCTGGCCCACCAGTGTGGTAGTCGGTGAGCCCGTGGACTGGAATCTGCTGGGCCGGACCAAGAATTCGCCCAGCCCGCAGGAACACCTGGACCGGCAGGTCGAAACCCTGGCCGTTTTGCGGCCCGCAGCCCGGCATTTCGGCTTGTTCTGGCACGATATGGGGCGCGCTTTTTTTGGGGCCCGTGGACCCTATGGCAGCCGGGAATGGATGCTGGCGGGCGCGGCCTCCTTCTCGCGGCTCAAGGCCGAAGCCGGCCGTTTGCCGTATCAGGTCAGCCTGCGCACGCCGCGGGATATGGTGCTGCATCGCGAAACCAAAGTGATCGTGGAGGTCCAGAACCTGGGAAACAGCCTAAGCGCTGTTTCCGTGGAAATGATTCCCCTGCCGCGCCTCACGATATTGAATCCGGAGCCGCAGGTGCTGCGTGGTCCCTGGCCGGAAGAGGGTAAGCAGACGGCCGTGTTCCGCTGCCGGACCGACCAGGTGTACGAACCCAATGGCGGGCAACAGATGGTGGCCGTCAAGGTGGAGGGTGTGGCCGAAGCGTCGGAACCCTGGTTTGATTTCAGGTATTTGCCGGTGACCAGCGAGCTGGGCCCACCGGAACCGCAAGGTAGCACACCGACCGGCGCGGCAATGCCCGCGCTGGGAGCAAAGGAAAAATAGGCATGGCCAACTCGCTTATTCGCAATTTTTCCATTATCGCGCATATAGACCACGGCAAGTCCACCCTGGCGGACCGAATGCTGGAAATAACGCACGCCATTTCCAAGCGCCTGATGCGGAATCAGGTCCTGGACGACATGGACCTGGAACGGGAGCGGGGGATCACGATCAAGGCCAAGTCCGTGCGCCTGTCTTTCCAGGCCGAAGACGGCCAGACCTATCAATTCAACCTGATCGATACGCCGGGACACGTGGACTTCAATTACGAGGTCAGCCGGTCGCTCTCCGCCTGCGAGGGCGCGCTGCTGGTGGTGGACGCGGCCCAGGGCATTGAGGCCCAGACCCTGTCCAACGCGGAATTGGCCATCCTCCATGACCTGGTGCTGATACCCGTGCTGAACAAGATCGATCTGCCGGCCGCCCGTCCGCAGGAAATCGCCCGCCAGATCGAGGAAATATTCCAAATTCCTGCCACGGAGGTCATCTTGGCCTCGGCCAAGACCGGGACCGGGACCAAGCAGATTCTGCAGACCATTGTAAATAAGATTCCCGCCCCCGACGGCGACGAAGCCGCACCACTCAAAGCCCTGGTGTTTGATTCCCACTTTGATTCCTACCGGGGCGTGATCGCCTACCTGCGCGTGATTGACGGCCAGATCCGCAAGGGCATGACCGTGCGCATGCTTTCCACGGATACGGCCTACGAAGTGGACGAGGTCGGCATTTTCGCGCCCGCCCAGCGCCCGGTGGACCAGTTGTCCGCCGGCGAGGTAGGATATCTCATTGCGGGCATCAAAAACATCGCGGACGTTAAAGTCGGCGACACCGTGATGGACAGCACCCGCCCCCTGTCCGAACCGCTGCCCGGATTTCGCGAGGTCAAGCCCATGGTGTTTTGCGGGCTCTATCCGATTGAAG
>JAUXBQ010000200.1 GCA_030619365.1 candidate division FCPU426 bacterium
AGCGCGGGGTTACCTCGCCCCCTCTCCCTATCAGGGAGAGGGACTCAGGGTGAGGGATACCTGAATACCCCGCACTTAAGCACTTAAGTGCGGGGATGATTATAAGGAGTTTTGCGGCTTTTGTGTTTTTTTAGACTATGTTAAAATATTTTAATCTTTGCAACGCAAAGGAGACCTGAAAATGAGAAAATCGATCTTTCTGTTTTTAATCGGACTGCAGGCCGTGTGCGCCTTTTTTGCGCATCCGAATTACCTGTGGCCCGCATCGAACTGGTTCTCCGCCCTGTTGATATTTTTTGTGCCCATCCCCTTTTGCCTCATCATGTTTATCTACCGGGGTAAGGAGGCGTTTCTGCTCTCCGGTCTGGGCGGCCTGGCCGTTGTGATGCCCTCCGCCCTTTCTTTGTTCGAGATCATGAACTTCATAGACGAGTGGATGGCCGTTGCCATGATTTTTATTTTTATCGGAGTAGTGTGTTTTGTTTTCTTTGGGTTGGTGTGCCTGGGGGCCGGGGCCTGTGTCAGACGTTTTCCCGGCCTGATGATTTTAACCATACCTGTTATCATAACGGGCTGGGAGTTTTTACGTCTGATTCTGCCTATCTGGATCTGGTTTTTTCCGCCGCCAGAGCTCATGTTTGCCTTTCCGCTCACCGGCATGCTCCCGCTCATACAAATGGCTTCCTTGACCGGCCTGGCGGGTGTCGAGTTCCTGGTGATCTTTGTGAGCACGGTCCTGGCCTTTTTCGGCTGGCAGACAGTGCTGCGCCGTGCCCGGTTGCGGTCCTGGTTTGGCGTGTCCAAAGGTCTGCAACCTATGTCCGGAAAACCGCTGGCCTTGAACCTGAGGCTGAGCGCGTTGCTGGGCCTGCTGCTGGGTCTCCTGATCGTGGCTGGCAACCTGGATGCCGCCAAGTTTTACCGGCTCCAAAACGAGAGCCAGCGCGGGTTTAAGCCGGCCTTGCTGCAGTCCCAGTTCGATCCGGCCAGTTATTCGGTCTGGAAACCCCGCATAAAAATTGCGGCGCTAAAAGTCTACCAGGGGATGATCCAACAGGCTGCCGAGGAGGGGGCGGACCTACTCATGTTTACGGAGAACGCCTTGCCCATGATTTGGCCGGAGGGAGCGGAATTATGGGACCAGGTGCGCGGCCTGATCCGGGAAGTAAAAATACCGGCCCTGCTCGGAGTGATCACGACACTGGAAGACCAGCGGGCGTTTAATATCTGGTATCTGGTGGACGGTAAGGGCGAAATACAGGATAAGTATATCAAGCAGTTCCTGATTACATTTGGCGAGTATTTGCCCATGCGCGGTGCCATTGACCTGACCGTGCGGGCAATAAATTCCCTGTTTCAAAAAACCTATAAGGTTTTTAAAATAACGGCCATCCCCCATGACAATAGGGATTTGAGCCGGGGGAAAGAAAATAAAATTCTGCAACTGACCCAGGGCAAGTTGATTTTGCGCGTCTGCGACGAGATTATGTTTCCCGGCTATTTTCGCAAGAGCGTCCGGGACGGGGGCGAAGTGATCATAGTACCCGCAGCCGGCAACTGGTTCAAAACGCCGGTGTATCACAACACCCGCCTGCAGATGGCCCAATTTCGCGCCGTGGAGACCCGGCGCTGGGTCGGTTACGTGTCCAGCATGGCCGGTTCCGCGTATTTCGACGCGCTGGGCCGGATTCACTCTCAAACGCCCTTTGGCCAGCAGAGCGTGAATGTCCGGCGCATGCCATTGTTAACCGAAAACTCCCTGTACGTGCATTTCGGAGACTGGCTGGGCTGGCTGTGCGTCCTTTTGACCGCGTTTTTCCTCGGTTGGCAGGGCTGGCACTGGATGCGGAAGCAGCAGGGAAAGAGGATTCCGTCCTCATGACAGCGTCCGTACGGGAAGAGCGCTTTCATAAACACTTCAAGCCTTACGAGGGAGAGAAAGAATCCAATCGCCTTGTTGAGAGCCAGCCGCCGTACAGCTTTATCGACCGTGTCCTAGTCCGGAATGATGAACAAACCCAGGTGCTGAAAAACATAACCCGCAATGAATGGTGCCTGGTCTACACGGAAACGGACGGCTACCAGTTTCCCCGGACCATGCTGCTGGAATGCATGGCCCAGACCGCGGGTACATACGACGAGTACCTGCAAAAAACAGATTCGCCTGACCGTGCTCTGTTGACCCGGATCAAGGATGTGGAATTCCGGAAGGGGGTGACGCCCGGGGACCAGGTGGTAATTACGGCCCGATTGCGTAAGGTCTTCAGCAACAACGCTATGTATGAGCTGCAGGCCCATGTGGCGGGCGTGCTGGTGGCCAGTTGCAAAATATTCTTCGCGCGCGTATAGGTCAAGGACAACGGATGGAAACCGCCGCCTTACAGGCTCTGGACATACCCACCTCACCCTGCTTCCGTCTGACGCAGACCCTGGGCCGGCTGATGTTTAAGGGGGTTCTGCGGGGGTGGTGTGGTTTGTCTTTTGACGGGCAGGCGCACGTGGCCGGTCTCTCGCAGTGCGTGTTGGCGCCGACCCACGCCAGTCATCTGGATTTTTGGGCCGTGCTCGAGGGGTTGTCCCCGGCCTTGCGCAGAAAAACTTACGTGGCCGCGGCCGAGGATTTCTTTTACCAACGCGCCTGGCGGCGGGGTCTGATCCGCTGGTTTTCGTATCATAATTTTCCGCTCAACCGACGAGCGGTGGGCCTGGACCAGTATAAGCGTTTGCGGCGCCTGTTGCAGGCCGGGTATTCCCTAATGGTCTTCGCCCAGGGAACGCGCACGCGGGACGGCAGCCTGCTGCCTTTTCGTCCGATGCTGGCCATGCTGGCCGCGGATTGTGGAGTGCCCATTGTGCCGGTGGCGGTGATGGGCACTTTTCAGGCTCTGCCCGCGGGCCGGGCATGGCCCCGCCGGCACGCAATCCGGGTGCGTTTCGGCGCGCCCCTGACCGCGGAAGTGCTCGAAAATGAACCCCAGCCGGAATTATTGCCCAAAATGGCCAAACGACTGAATCAGGAGTTGATGCGCCGTGTGAAAACATTATATAAAGCAGGAGCGGTAGACAACCATTTTTGACCAACTGCCGCATCAGCTTGGCCAAGGCAAAAAACCGGGCCGGAGGAAAAGTAACATGACGTTTTCAGGACGCGTCGCGATGGTGACCGGCGGAACAGGAGATATCGGCCAGGCAGTCTTGCGCCGGCTGACGCAGGCCGGGCTGCAAGTGGCCTTCACTTTTCACAGTAACCAAGACGCGGCCCAGGCCCTGTGCCGGGAAATAGGAGAACAGGTAAAGGCCTTCCAGGTGCAGCGGAACGATCTGGCCGAGGCGCGGGAGATCATCGCTACTCTCCGCCAGGACTGGGGGCCGGTGGATTATCTGGTCACGTGCGCCGGACTCATCCGCGACCGGATGTTCGTCCGTCTGGAAGAGGAAGACTGGCGGGACGTGCTGGACGCCAACCTGCACGGAGCTTTTGTTTTTTCCCGGGCAATTGTGTTTGAACAACTCAAGCAGCAAAAAGGGGCTATGGTGCACGTCTCTTCGGCCGCGGCCCTGACCGGCGCGGCCGGGCAGACTAATTATGCGGCTGCCAAGGCCGGGATCCTGGGATTCACGAAGTCCCTGGCCCGCGAGACCGGCCCGTTCGGCATCCGGGTCAATGCCGTGGCGCCGGGGTATATCCAGTCACGCATGACCGACCAATTGCCCGAAAAAATCAAGAAACGCGCGCATCACCTCATCCCCCTGGCCCGCTTTGGGACTCCCGAAGAGGTGGCCGCGGCCATTGTTTTTTTGCTTTCCGAAGAGGCCCGCTATATCACCGGGCAGGTGCTGGTGGTGGACGGCGGGCTGGTTATGCCCTGACGATTTCCCAAGCCGTCATGATTATTATCTCTCCAACCATCAAATAACCAATGTTCTCCTGCGCGTATAGCGCAGATTATTTATAATAGCTATTCCCTTGCGTCTGGAAATGGGCGGGGGTATGATAGGGAAAAATCCGGAAGATAGGGAATGAAGACAGCAGATTTTCTAAAGTTACAAAAGCAGGAACGTCCCTCATCTCTTTGCCAAGGAGGTTGAAACGTGAAAGGGATAATTGTGAAATGTCTGCAGGAGCTGGTTGTGGAGAAATTTGGGCAGGACAAATGGGATGTCATTGCGGCTAAAGTAGGCGATATGCCCAAAACGATTACGCCGGTTTCCGATATTCCAGATGAAAAAGATATGCAGGCTCTGCGGGCAACCTGCGAAGTTCTGGGGATCAGCTTGCAGCAGGTTGCGGATGCGTTCGGTGATTATTGGGTGAACGTGTTTTCGCAAAAATACTATAGCATTTATTATGAGAAAAGAAAAAACGCCAGGGAATTCATACTGTATATGGACCATGTGCACGACACCATGACCCAAGACATGGAACATGCCCGGCCGCCAAGATTTAAATACGAGTGGAAAGACGATAAGACGCTCATTTTCCACTACACCTCGCATCGGGATTTGATTGATTTAGCCGCCGGACTGATTAAAGGGGTGGGAAAGTTTTACAAAGAAGATTTAAAGGTGAAAAAAATATCCGACAAGGAACTGGAAGTCATTTTCCCTTAAGGATCGTTACCGGCAAGCTCAGCCCGGGCCTGTTGGGGCCCGGTTTTTTCCCTTTCCGGCGCAGCCCGAGGTCCGACAACATTGACCCGGGGAAGCAGCCGCGGTCATTGTTTTTTTACTTTCCGAGGAGGCCCGCTATATCACCGGGAAGGTGCTGGTAGTGGACCCGGGCTGGCCATGCCCTAATGATATGACAAGCCAGGCAGACTCCCCCTGCTAATCAATAATCATCCCCGCACTTAAGTGCGGGGTATTCAGGTATCCCTCACCC
>JAUXBQ010000197.1 GCA_030619365.1 candidate division FCPU426 bacterium
GTGGAGTAGCTTTTGCAGGGAAGGGAGGGGGGTGCGGCCGCGCCTGGGGGGGAACAGTCCGGCGCGCCCAGGCGCGCGATGAGGAGACGTACCATGAGCAAGCGAGCCTACCTGTATATCTTGTCCAACCAAAACAACGCCGTCCTGGCCATGGGCAGTTGCGTGAACCTGAAAGCTTTCCTGGCGGATTCCCGAAAAAAGGTCAAGGGCATGAAGCTGGTGTACTACGAGAATTTTTACGATTTAGAAGAGGCCCAGGCCCGCGTGGGCGAACTCAAGCGCCAGGCCCGGCAGGAGAAACTGGCCCTGATCGACTCCCTGAATCCCGGGTGGAAGGATTTGTGGGAGGAAGTGTCTAATATGCAATTGGGCGAATAATTGTCAGTTAGGGATAAATGGAAATGGAATTGACAAAGCTGATGAGGTGGCCTAGCATTTAGTTGAAAATTATTCCAAATGAAAGAGATGTTTGATGCGCCACAGAGAAATTAAGGAATTACATAATATTATGCCCATTAACAATGTCGCGTCTGTCATGCGACAGGGCATTTTATGTCTCAAGAGAGCGAAAAGACTTGAACACACCTCCGTGGCGTTGGATGTGATTCAAAAGCGGCGTGCTGACCGTCACGTGCCTGATGGCCGGACTCTGCATGCATTTGCCGATTTGTACTTTAACGCCCGTAATCCGATGATGTATCGGCGCCGCAACAAACATAATCAGCTCTGCGTACTAAGAATCGATCCATCTGTTTTAGAATTGCCGGGAGTCGTGGTAACGGACGGCAATGCTTCCAGCGATTACACATATTTTGGGAACGTGGCCCAAGGTTTGCGAAGAGTAGATAAAGAGCTTGTTTTTGCGGAAAACTGGACGGACTCCGATGAAATTGTCGGATACAATAAGAAACGTGCGAAATGTGCGGAAGTTTTAATTCCGGAAAAGGTAAAGCCGGAATATATCGTAGGCGCTTATGTTTCGGGTGTGCGAGGACAAAGAAGCCTTGAAGAAACAGGTTTTGCACTTCCCATAACAACAAATGCGCATATTTTTTTTGTGGACTGAGGTGCTGAAATGATAAAAGTGCTCAAAGGCGACCTTTTGAACTCAAAAATGCAGACCCTGATGAATACGGTTAATTGCGTGGGTGTTATGGGCAAGGGTATAGCCCTGGAATTCAAAAAGCGTTTCCCTGAAATGTACCAAGATTATTCGCTCCGCTGCCGGAAGGGGGAAGTTAAATTAGGCAAACCATATCTTTATAGAAACGAGAGCGGTCCGTGGATAGTAAATTTTCCCACGAAGGATCACTGGCGCTCTTTCAGTGGCTTGGCGAACATTGAAAAAGGGCTCAAATATTTGCTGGATCATTATAAAAATTGGGGGATACAATCTTTGGCCGTTCCGCCCCTTGGTTGCGGACACGGGCAGTTGGAATGGCGCGTGGTGGGGCCGACTATTTATCGTTATTTGAAAAAACTTGATATACCGGTGGAATTCTATGCGCCGCACGGGACGCCTGAAAATCAAGTACAATTGGATTTTCTAAATGCCGGAAAGACTGAATCGCCGAATTTAAAGATCAACTCCGCCTGGATTGCTTTGGTGGACATATTAAACCGCATCGAGACGGAATCATATCACTGGCCGGTGGGGCGCACCACCTTCCAAAAAATCGGCTATGTCGCCTCCGAAGAAGGATTGCCTTTGGAAATAACGCATCAGAAAGGGGATTATGGTCCCTATTCGGCGGAATTGAAACATATTGAAGCAAGGCTTCTCCAGCATGGGTTGATCCGAGAAGAGCGACAGGGTCCTCATTTTGTAATCAAAGTGGGCTCGACCTATCCGGATGCCAGCAGGGAGTTTTCGCGGGAATTGGAAAAATGGGAACCGATCATTGCCAAAACGGCGGACTTGTTCATGCGCACCACGGCCTTGCAAGCCGAACTGGCGGCCACGGTCATTTTTGCGGCGCGAAAATTATTGAAAGACACCAAAGGCAGACCATCTGAAAAAGACGTTTTACGCGAAATTGTGGCCTGGAAAAAAACGCGCATAGGTCCGAAAACCGCCAGCCTGGCCATCCGCAACCTGGCGGCCCTGGGGTGGATCGACGTGGAGAGCAGCAAGGACCTGCCGTTACCGGAGGAGATCGTTTAAAAAAAATTATACAGGATGTTCGCTTTTTATTTGGTGGGGAAGGGTAGGGGCGAATCTTGTATTCGCCCAGAACCTTGTGTTTGTCCCTGATGTGAAGGCGATCACAATTCCACCCTGGGAAGGGGAAATATGGAGGGGTTGTCATGCTGCGGACGATTTCGTAAGGTGTCAAGCATGGCTTGACGGGGGTATGGCGAATAACATATTATTGATGTTGCAGATGGGATAAGAAAGGGGTTCTGGGAATGGGAGACAGTATTCAGAGGGATCCACTGATGGCGGAAATAGTCCGGCGGTTGGTTGACGCCTATCAGCCGGAAAAAATTTATTTATTCGGATCGCAAGCCCGGCTGGAATCCGGATCTGAGAGTGATTACGACTTGTTGCTGATTGTGCCGGATGACGCGTTGCCGGAAAAACGACGGAGCCGCCTGGCTTATCAGGTGCTCTGGGGTGTTAAAGCTTCAGTAGATGTGTTGGTGTGGACTAAAAAGGAGTTTGAACGCCGTCTGCATCTTAAAGCTTCATTGCCGGCAGTCGTGATGCGCGAAGGGAGACTGCTGCATGCCGCATGATCCGGTACGCATCAGTGAAACCAAAGCCTGGCTGGCAAAGGCCGCTTTGGATTTAAGAGCCGCCGGCGTAGACGCCCAGGCTGATCCTCCTTTACTGGAAGATGCTTTGTTTCACTGTCAGCAGGCAATTGAAAAAACGTTGAAGGCTTTTTTAACCTGGCATGACCGTCCTTTTCGCAAGACGCATGACTTGATTGAGAGCGGCATGGAATGCGCGGGAATCGATTCATCGCTGGAGCCGTTACTTCGGCAGGCCGCGCCCTTGACCGAATACGCCTGGAAATACCGTTATCCCGGCCCGGCTGATGTCCCGGAAAAAGCGGAAGTTGCCGAAGCCGTGGAAAAAGCCAAAGACGTTTTTCACGCCATCAGCGAGCGTTTGCCAAAAGAGGCCAGGGTTTAAAAAAAATTTGGCCGGGACGTTCGCTTTTTGTTCGAGTAGGTAAAGTAGGGGCGAATCTTGTGATCGCATGATCAATGCCGTAGGGGCAGGCCCCTGTGCCTGCCCGGAATTAGTAAAGCAAGTAGGTGGAGGATGACATGCCGAAGCGTGTGTGGATTCTGGGTGCTGGGGCGTCGAAGGAGATGGGGTTCCCACTAGGCTCGGAGATGTTGTCAGAAATGGATCGGCAGATGTTAAAGTTTATGCAAAAAACATTTATGTCGCCCGAATTGGTAGGGCTCGAAAAAAAACTTGAGACCGTAACAGAGGATCGGGAGCGCGAGAAAATCGCAAATGATGTGATGGAATTCGCAAGGGAAAGGGCTAGCTCCCATCAGGACGGTCCCCTTTTAAAGTATCTATGGTCAATTAGAAATGAGTTGCTTGATGGGCTGGATAAATTATACGGACACCAAAAACCTGCGGCAGTTGATTATGAGGATTTTTTTACTCGTTTAAGATTAATACAAAATGGGTTTTACCCCAAAGTGTTGGCTGAAAAGGAAAATAGATATAAGGAATATGCATTGAAATTAGAGGTAAATTTGATGCGCGTGCTTCATTGGCTGGGAATGAGACTAAATCTAAAAATTGATTTTAGTAGCAAAGAGGCTCGAAGTTATGGGAAGTTTGTCGATATGTTGGAACCTAAAAGCGATGTTGTCATCTCATTTAATACAGATAGTCTACTTGAACGTATACTTGCCACGAGAAAAAGAGGGGTTGTATACACTCGGGGTATTTATCCGGTCGCGTTTGATCATGATCACATAAACCTTATTAAACCGCATGGGTCATTTGATTGGGTTATTGTTAATAATGAAGACGAAGCTAAAATGGCAAAGAGTACTCGACTATTCTCGTTCGAACAAAAGACGCAGCCGACAGGAGACGTAGAAAACCAAAAAATACCCGTGGCTGTCTACTGGGTAGACCAGCTACATAGGGAAAGGTTAGGCGATTCGGTAGAGCGGCCCGGTTTATGTTTAATAATGCCGCCGAATGCTTTTAAAGGGGAAGTGAGAACTATCACAGATAGTGAATTAATATTTTTTTACAATCAAGGGATGGAACAAATAAAATCTGCTGATAGAGTAATGATTGTCGGATTTGCTGTTCGGCCTACAGATACATTAGCGGCGACTTGGCTGGATATCGGCCTCCGCGGTAAAAAGGCGGACCAAGTTATTATCGTTGATCCGGCAGAGAAAGTCCCAGAGGGAATCAGCAAAAATATCAAAGAATTTACGTATATTCAAAAAACATTTCATCAGTGGATCGAAAACGATGGTCTTGAGTCGCTGCCGCCGTTGGCAAAATAAGAACGCATGAAATTGTCCGTTTGATTGTCCAATCCCGTAGGGGCGGATCCCTGTGTCCGCCCGGTTGAGGGCGTAGAGGCGGATCCCCGTATCCGCCCTAAAATCAACGGGCAGGCACGGCGGCCTGCCCCTGCGATGAATGGGGGGCAATCACATGGAAAACATATCCAGACGGAAAATACTACGTCTAACCGGATACGATTATTCGCAGGCGGGATATTATTTTGTAACCATTTGTACGCAGGAACGGGAATGTTATTTTGGAGACGTAATCAAAGAAGAAATGGTTTTGAATGATGCAGGAAGAATTGTTGGGCAGAGATGGAATGAAATACCACGATATTATTCCGGGATAGATATTGATGTGTTTCAAATCATGCCCAACCATGTGCATGGCGTAATCATTATCGTAGGGGCGGACCCCTGTGTCCGCCCGGTTGA
>JAUXBQ010000232.1 GCA_030619365.1 candidate division FCPU426 bacterium
TCACTCCTGGAATATCCAATCGGGTTTGTCGCGGCATATTGATTTAGACAGTTTTTGGCTGATTTCATTGCGGGCTTTTTTCTCTTATCCGACTATCCGAACAACGTCCCTGCTCCCTTACCCATAGATAGGGGCGGGGTTCCCCCGCCCTATAGGCCGGGATTCCGGGTCATTTTGACAATTTAACCACGTCCTGGATCACAAAAGCATGTAAAATATTATATTACGTTTATTTATTACTAATCTGCGTCCCCGATTGAGACTAACTCCAGAGGTATTCATGCCCGAGCACATCAAAGATCTTCCGGTTTATTCCTTTCTGGAAGAAATCACGCGTCAATTTTCAGAAACCGGCTTGCTCCTGCTCTCCGCCGCCCCGGGCGCGGGCAAGACCACGCTGATTCCCTGGAGCTTGCTTCAGCGGCCCGGTTTTAAAGAAAACAAAATACTGCTGCTCGAACCCAGGCGCCTGGCGGCCCGCGCGGCGGCCAATCGCATCAGCCTGCTCCTGGGTGAAAAAACCGGTCAGACCGTGGGACTACGCACGCGACTGGAGACTATTGTCGGCCCGTCCACGCGTTTGGAGGTTGTGACCGAAGGTGTTTTGACCCGGATGATTCAGCACGACAAAAAACTCAAACCCTACGGCACCCTGCTTTTCGATGAGTTTCACACCCGCACGCTGCAGGGCGATCTGGGCCTGGCCCTGGCCTGGGAGACCAGAAAACAGTTGCGGCCTGATTTGAAAATCGCCCTGCTCTCCGCGACCTTGCCGGCCAAAGATATTTTGCAGGTCTTTTCCGGTTTTCCGCTCATTGAAGTTCCCGGCAAAATGCATCCAATTGAACTTTTTTACCGGCCGCCGCTTTCCGCCCGGGAAACACCCTGGCAAGCAGCCAGCCGGCTCTGCCAAGAAGCGCTGCAGCACGTGGAGGCGCGCGCCCCTGCCACTATCCTGTGTTTTTTGCCGGGTTACTTTGAAATGCATCAAACCCGGGCGCTTTTGGCTGAAAGCTGTCCTGCCTTGAAAAACAGGACTTACCTCTTGCACGGGCAGATGCCGCCGCAGGAGCAGCGCGTGGTGCTTGACCCGGACCAGGCGGGAAACACCCGCATTATCCTGGCCACCAATGTGGCGGAGACCAGTCTGACGATTCCCGGCGTAAAAGCCGTGGTGGATATCGGCCTGGAAAGGCGCGTGCGGTTTTTGCCCCGCACGGGCATGGATCACTGGGACACGCTGCCCATCAGCCTGGCTTCAGCCCAACAGCGCCAGGGCCGGGCCGGACGCCTGGAACCGGGCATTTGCTTCCGCTGGTGGCGCGAAAACGATTTTCGCGAACCTTTTTCGCTCCCGGAAATTGCGGAAGCGGATCTGGCGCCCCTGGTGCTGGAAACCGCGGATTGGGGCGTTGCTTCGCCGCTCGACCTTACCTGGCTTACCCCGCCGCCCGCGGCCACGCTGTCACAGGCCACGGGCGTGTTAAAAGACCTCCGGCTGCTGGATGCCCAGGGAAAGATCACGGATCTAGGCCGGCACACCAACCGCTTTTCCGTCCATCCCCGTTTGGCTGGAATGGTCCTGGCTTTCAAAGACACGCCCTTGGCCCACACGGCCGCCTTGCTGGCCGCTTTGCTGGAAAGCGATGATTTGCTGTCTCGCCAGGATTCCGACTTTCGTGAAAGACTGCAACTTTTTAAGGAGTGGGCCGGCGGCAAAGAACGGCCAAGCCAGATTGGATTGTTAAAACGCATTTGGGAGGAATGCTGCCGCATTCTGCGCGAGCTGGGCAAACCATTGGCCTCGCCGGATGCATTGCAGATCGACGTGGCTGCTGCCGGCCGCCTGCTTTTATCCGCCTATCCCGACCGCCTGGCCAAGCGCACCCGCATGGATGATCCCCAGACCTCCCGCTGGCTGCTGGCCACCGGACGGGGCGGAATGCTCAAAGGCACGCTCGCGCCAGAGGAGTATCTGGTTATCACTGATCTGGACGGCGGTCTGCAGAATGCTAAAATATTTTCCGCCGCGCCCATTACGTTAAAAGAAATTTTATTCAGCCCGGCAGTGGAAGCCCGGGAAGACTGGCGCATTGACTGGAAAGGCTGGAAACCCAAAGGCCAATCCGAATTGAAAATCGGCGCCATTGTATTAAAAACGCAGCAAGGCGGGGTGCCGGACAAAACCGTACTGGCCCAGGAGGCCTTAAAAAAACTCCGGGCCAAAGGTCTTTCCCAATTGCCCTGGAACGCGGCGAGTGAAAGTTTTTTGGCCCGCTGCCGGTTTATGGAAAAGCAGGGCAATCAGCCGGACTGGCCGGCTTTTAGCGAAGAGCGTTTATTGGCCCAGGCCGGCCACTGTCTGCTGCCGATTGGCAATTGGACCGGCGGCGAGGTGTGGAATGAGCACTCCCTGCTCACTGGCTTGAAACGCTGTTTGACCCACGCGCAACTGGACCGGCTCAACGAACTCGCTCCGGAAGTGATCCGCCTGGCCGCGGGGTTCAAGAAAAAGCTGAATTACCAGACCAATGATGTCCCCAGGCTGTCCGCGCGCTTGCAGGAGTTTTTCGGCTGCCAGACCACGCCCACCCTCTGCAACCAACCCTTAATCCTGGATATTTTAAGTCCGGCCAACCGGACCTTGCAACTGACCCGCGATCTGGAAAGTTTTTGGGAAAAAACCTATCCGGGCGTAAAAAGAGAATATGAAGGAAAATATCCCAAGCACCACTGGCCGGACAATCCCAAGAATAAGAAATACATCAAGCCAATTCGATAAGGAGTTTGACGCGCATGCAAATTCTCGTAGATGCGGACGCCTGTCCCAAGCCGGTTAAGGAGATTCTATACCGGGCCGTGCGGCGCGTGGGCGTGTCCCTGATCATGGTTACCAACAAACCCTTGCGCCTGCCCGACTCTGACCGTATCACCAATGTGGTGGTGGCGGATGGGCCGGATGTAGCGGACAGCAAAATCATCGAATTGGTGCAAAAAGGAGATTTGGTGGTGACGGCCGACGTTCCCCTGGCCGCCCGGGCGGTCGAAAAAGGCGCTTTTGCGCTCGATCCCCGGGGCGCTTTTCACACCCCCGAGACCATTCATCTGCGTTTGTCCATGCGCAATCTGATGGATCATCTGCGCAATAGCGGTTTGCCCACCAGCGGCCCGGCGATTTTCAACCACCAAGACCGGCAGGCATTTGCCAATCAGCTGGATAAATTCCTGGCGGCTAATTTTCTTGGCAATGGATAAGGCTAATGGCTGGTTTTCGGAGGATGTATTCAGGGTGTGGGGTTCCGGGTCATTTTGACAATTTAACCACTGGAGTTCCCCCTGCTTCGTCACCCCGGCGAAAGCCGGGGTCCAGGAACACATCGGAGGGGCTTTTTCTCAGGTTATAAAAACGTTCTGGAGTTTATCAACTCTTTTCGTACCTCGCTACACTTTCTGCGGGCTATCGGCAACAGAACCTCTTGCTGCAAATCCCAAGAAAAATGTTATCTCCATCCCCTCTTTCATAACCAGTTTCCCTATTTTTGAATGCGGGCACAATATTCTCGGGAATTTCAACGTATCGACAAGCGAATAGTTTGGTTTCACAACAACTACTTTTCCTTTTACTCTCATTTTTTGGCCAACGTTGTTTGGCTCAGGCGGATAAAATTGGATCTTATTTAATTGGCGAGAGTCAAAGTTATGCTTTCGTGAATGCTCAAATACATCAAGCGCTTCACCAAATTGGCCATCCATTACTTTCATCCCCGCTAAGGTCGCTATATAGCGAGGGTCACTTAGTCCATATAGCGTACTAATCTGTAAAATCGCTATTGCTTTTTTATAACCATCAGCATTACCATCATTTTTATATAATGTAGCCAAAGCATGTTCAACAAAAGCCCTATATTCGTTATGGTGATTATTTATAATTGGATTTAATATCTCA
>JAUXBQ010000182.1 GCA_030619365.1 candidate division FCPU426 bacterium
ATGCCCCAGGCGCTTGCGGTCTTCAGTGGCCAAATCCACGAACTGGATGCCGTGAACGTACAGGTTCCGGGAGAGACGCACGTGCCAAACCACCCGGCATAGCATATAGGCCTGCACCGGCTCTTGGTCGCGTCCGCTTCTGCCTTTGGCAGGCTTTACCGGAAGAAAAATCGTTAGCATGAGCGTCTGGCCGGGTTCCAGTTTATGCGCGCTGAGCATGGCCAAACCACCGGCGCTCAGGTCCTTGGTCACGCTTTCCTGGAGATGCGTGGGTTTATTGGACTTCAGATGTTTGAGATGCTGGTAATGCAGCTTAACCGTAGTTGGGTACCTGGGAGACCGGCGGCGCTCCGCTCCGGAGTACCCTTTCTGGGCTGAGATAGACATACGCTCACGCTCCGCTGAAAAAAATCACCTTATATTATTATAACCCAAGCCGAGTGAGAAGTCAAAAACTCTTGGCCCGGTTTAAACGGCCATGGTCGGGATAAGCCAGGCCGGAGAAAGCTGCGCTATTTTTTTTCCTCTTGCTCGCTGGCATAGTGCCGTACGATCTTGCCCTTGATCAGGTAAATGACATCCTCGGCAATGTTCGTGGTCGCGTCCGCAATGCGTTCCAGATTTTTAGACACGGAAAGCATGCGTATGAAAAGATCCATTTTTCGCGGCTCCTGGCGAATCCCGGCCTGAACCCGCCCATACATGTCAGCGTGAATCGCGTCGACCTCGTCGTCGGAGTTCAAAACACACTGGGCCAGGTCCGCGTCCAGATTAACCATGGCCTCCAGGCTGCTGCGCAGCATTTTCCGGGTTTTTTCCACCAAACCGACGAAATCAAAAGGAATGGCCATGGGCTGGGCCCGGGCAATCACGAGCGCCTGCTGGGCGATATTTACCGCCAAATCGCCGATGCGTTCCAGGTCATTGTTGATTTTCAACATGGCTATGACATAGCGCAGATCTGCGGCCACGGGCTGATGCAGCGCCAGTATTTTCAGACATTCCTCCTCAACTTCCACTTCCATCTGATCGATCTGTTCGTCCGAGCGAATGACCTCTTCGGCCAGTTTCCCATCCCGCCGGCTCACAGCCGTGACCGCTTTGCTCACGGCCTGCTCCGCGAGTGAGCACTCGATAAATATTTGTTTTTTCAAGTGGCCGACTTCCTTCATTAAAAACCAGGACATGGTTTAGGCTCCTCCCTATCCGAAACGGCCGGTAATGTAATCTTCGGTCTGTTTATGGTCCGGATTGGTGAATATTTTCCGGGTTTCGTTGAATTCGATCAAGCGGCCTTCATAGAAAAACCCGGTATAATCCGAGACCCGGGCCGCCTGCTGCATGTTGTGCGTGACAATCACGATCGTATATTCGGCCCGTAATTCCCCGATCAAATCCTCGATTTTCGTGGTCGAGCGGGGATCCAGGGCCGAGGCCGGTTCGTCCATGAGCAAAATGTTGGGATTCACGGCCAAGGCCCGGGCCACGCACAATCGTTGCTGCTGGCCGCCGGACAGGTCCATGGCGCTGTCCGATAAGCGGTCTTTGACTTCGGACCACAGCGCCGAACGCTCCAGGCTCCTGTGCACGACCTCGTCCAGTTTGCGACGGTCCTTAAGGCCATGCAGGCGAGGGCCATAGGCCACGTTGTCGTAAACGCTTTTAGGAAACGGATTGGACTTCTGAAAAACCATGCCCACGTTTTTCCTCAAAGTGACCACATCGGTCCCAGGCTGGTAGATGTCCTTGCCGTTGATTATGATTTTTCCTTCCACCCGGGTATTATCAATAATATCATTCATGCGGTTCAAAACCCTTATGAAAGTGGATTTGCCGCACCCGGATGGGCCGATCAGGGCGGTCACGCGTTTTTCTGGTATGCTCATGGAGACGTCAAATAAAGCCTGGCTGGGCCCGTAGTAAAAATTCAGGTGCTTGACCTGGATGATTTCGTTTTCCATTTTGCCATCCTTGACTACGGTTTTTGGCGGTTCCTCCGGCTGACGATCCTGCGCCATCCGCTTTTTTACTTTGGCCGGCCGGGATTGCAGACTGCTGGTCACCATTGGTATTTTTTCCTGAAATAACTCCGCAAGATGATCGCGCCCAGATTCAACCCCAGCACCAGGGTAATCAGCACCAGGGCGGTTCCATATTGCATGGGACGCACCAAATCCATTTCCGGGTGCTGGGTTGACAATATATATAAGTGGTAAGGCAAGGCCATTACCTGATCGAAGATGGAATTCGGGAGTTTCGGCAGGTAAAAAGCAGCCACGGTCAGGAGAATGGGCGCGGTCTCTCCGGCCACGCGCCCCACGCCCAGAATAGAACCTGTGAGCATGCCGGGTATGGAATACGGCAGCACGTTTTTATATATGGTCTGCCACTTGGTCGCGCCCAGAGCCAAACTGCCTTCACGAAACGCTAGGGGAACCGCGCGCAGCGCTTCCTCGCTGGCCACGATGATGGTGGGCAGTATCATGCACGCCAGGGTTAAATTTCCGGCCAGGAGTGAAGTTCCGAATTTCAGAAATAAAACAAACATTCCCAGGCCGAACAAGCCAAAGACAATGGAGGGAACACCGGCCAGGGTAATGATGGCCAGGCGGATCAGGCGTGTGAAACGCCCCTGCTTGGCATATTCCGCCAGGTAAATAGCCGCGGCCATGCCCAGGGGGAGGGCGATAATAATCGTTCCCATGATTAAATAAAATGTTCCGACCAGGGCCGGGAAAATTCCACCTTCAGCGCCGGCCCGTATGGGTTTTTGCGTGAGGAAGGTCCAGTTGATCACCGGCAGACCATGCCAAATGATGTCGAGCAGGATATAGCCGATGATTGCCACGATGATATAATTTGCCAGGCGCATGCCCCAGATCAGGACTTTCTCGATTTTGGCCTTTTTCTCGGTTAAATTATCCATGGGGTCGCCGTTTATAATTTTTTAACACCCGTTGGGCGATCATGTTCAGGATAAAGGTGGCGATCAGCAGGATGATGCCTACCCAGAACAGAGAACTGTAATGGACGGATCCAAAAGCCACTTCGCCCATTTCCGCGGCAATAGTCGCGGTCATGGTGCGCACGGACTCAAAAGGATTCAGGGTCGGAATGGGGGCATTACCCGTGACCATAAGCACGGTCATGGTCTCGCCAATCACGCGGCCCATGCCCAGCATGATGGCGGCAATAATACCGGAGAGCGCGGCCGGTACCGTGACCCGCCAGATGGTCTCAAGTTTATTGGCCCCCAGGGCCAATGAGGCTTGTTTATAAGACATGGGCACGCTTTTCAGGGCATCCTCGGAAATCGAGATAATGGTGGGAATGGCCATCAGGGCCAGCAGCAGGGCGCCGGTCAGGGCATTGAGCCCGCTGGAGAGGTGAAATACGGCCTTGACGATGGGCGCCAGGACCACCATGCCGAAAAACCCCAGTACCACGGAAGGTATGCCGGCCAGGAGCTCCACGAAGGGCTTGAAAATTTCCCGTTCCAGGGGCGTGGCGATCTCGGAAATATAAACCGCGCCGATCACGCCGAAGGGAATTGCGATTATGGTCGCCAGAAAAGTGACCGATAAAGATCCCAGGAAGAGCGGGTAGATACCGAACCGCTCTTTCACATAGGACACAGGTTCCCAGCGGACATCGAACAACGCGCCCAGTCCCAGGTCCCGCACAAAGGGAATGGATTCCTTGAATAAAAACAGGAAGATCAACGCCACGATCAGGACGGTCATTGAGGCGGCGATTTGAAATAAATATTTGACTACCAAATCGCTCAACTGTTTCTTTGTCATGCCCGCTCCTTGCCTGCTGAAATCCTGATCAGCAGGGGGGCCGGGAACGGCCGGGCACCATGCCCGACCGCCCCCGGTTACTGCCACCACGTGCTTATTGTACTGCCACAAAACCCCGGTCATTCACGATCTGCTGTCCTTCGGCGCTTAACATATAATCCACGAATTCCTTGGCCAGCCCCTTGGGTTGACCCTTGGAATAGACCTGCAAACCGCGGGAAATCGGATAAGTGTCGTTCTTGACTGTTTCCTGCGTGGGCGAAACGGCCGGGCCGTCGCCTTCCCGCACCTTGAGGGCCTTGACTCTGTCGCCCGCTTCAGCCACGTAACCCAGTCCGACGTACCCTATGGCGTTTACGTCCTTGGAGACGGATTCGACGATGGCGGAATTGGAGGCCAGGCGCCGGGCGCGCACCGAGTAATCTTTCTCTTTCAGCACGCGTTTCTGGAAAAAAGCGAATGTGCCGGAACTGGAGTCACGGGTATAGAGCAATATTTTAGCCTTGGGGCCGCCGTATTTTTTCCAGTTATTGACCTGCCCGGTGAAGATCTGCTTGATCTGGTTCATGTTCAACTGGTTGATGGGATTGGAGGGGTGCACGATCACGCCGATCCCGTCCTTGGCCACGATAAACTCCACCGGCTCGAAACCCTGGCTTTTGATCTTGTCTTTTTCCAAATCCTTCATCTTGCGGGAGGCATTGGCCAGATCCGCCGTGCCGTTTAAGAGGGCGGAAATGCCGGTTCCCGACCCGCCGCCCGTGATGGCCACTTCGCTTGCAGGTTTTTTCTCCATGAACTTCTCGGCCCAGGAGCTGGACAGGTGAACCAGGGTGTCCGAGCCCTTGACTTGCAGCGTGTCCCCGGCGAAAACCGGACTAAGACCCATCACGGCGGTCAAACAAGCCGCGCCTACGATTGTGATTAAACTCTTTTTCATAACAATTGCTCCTTTCTATTTTTCTTTATTTTTTTCTTTAACTTTAACCTTTAATTGTTAGCAAGTGGTTAGGTATCGGTTAAGCTTCGATGTGCCTGTCTGCTTAGAACTTCAGGGAAACGTCCGCCTGGGTCCGGCGATAGCCCTTACGCGACACATCCAGGTCCGCCTGGATTTGGGCATTGATATGCGTGATTTTCAATTTCACGTTCTTGACCGGCACGTAGGCCAGGTAGCCGACAAAACCCATGCTGTCCGTGCCGCCGCCTCCGAAGTCGGAATCGCAGAAAGCGCCCACCACGGCGTCCTTGTCCAGCTTTTTTGCCATCACGCCGATCTCCCAGGTATTGTCTTTTTTGGCTTTATTGAAAACCAATCCCGCGGTATGGCCGCTGTTGCGCTCCCACACTTCGTCGTCAAAGTTCTTGACCACGTTGCCGTAGAGTTTGAGCGGAAAGTCCATGACCTTAAAACTGAGCTCGATAAAAGCCTCGACGATTTTATACTGATAATCGTAGTACTCCTTGCCGCCCACGGTG
>JAUXBQ010000226.1 GCA_030619365.1 candidate division FCPU426 bacterium
GAAGATATAGCAGAGTATAGCCATGAAGATATTGCGGAGATCGAAGCGTGGATGAATAACTATCCTAGAAAAATATTGGGGTACTTGACACCAAACCAGGCGTCAGCAGGCTCCTTACAAGGTGACAGTTGATTTATGGAAGCTAAAGGGTTTTGTCGCAATATGAGTTACAATCCGCCGATCGCCGTCCCACCCCAATAAAAGTATAGAAAATTCTCCATAAAAGGTTAAAATTGTGTAACGAACCGGCCAAGGGGGCAAGGAGATGATGAAAAAAATAGTCATCCCGGCGGTGGGCTTGCTGATGGTTCTCTCTGGGGGGTGCCATAGCCTGAAAACCGATTTGAGTCCTGCAGAAATGGACGGTCAACTCAACGGGAAGAAAGAATTGGTGCTGGCGTTCTACCAGCTTGGGTTTGAAACGCCGGCCGTGGGCCAAGGCTGGCGGCAGTGGTCGTGGGATGAAAAACCCCACCAACGCGATCCGGAAAAACAATATCCCGGCGGACGCCGGGATATCGCCGGAATTCATTACCCCCTGATCGGGCCCTATGATTCGACTTCCGAGGATGTGTTGGAATACCATGTGCTTTTGGCGAAAGCGGCCGGCATTGATGGTTTCACCGTAAATTGGTATGGATTTAAAGATGCGCGCCGCCGGCCCCGCTACGAAGACCGGAGTTTGCGGAAACTCATGGGTGTCGCGGAGCGTCTGGATTTCAAGGTCTGTATTCAGGTTGAAGATAAAAGCATGTTTCCCCCTTTTCAGAGGAATCTGACCCGCCGGCAAAGCCTGAGGCTGGCGCAACGGACGATCCGAAAAATATTTTCCAGCTACGGACAGAGTCCCGCCTACTTGAAGATCGGCGGCAGGCCGGTCCTCACGCATTTTGGCTGGGCCTCGCCTTCATCATATGATTCCCTTACCGGTTCCTTTACCCCCAGGGAGTGGCGGAAAATATTGCGCGCCGCCTTGCCGCCGGAACCCTTTTTCATCGCGAACCATCATTGGCACTGGGAACAGACCATTTTTGAAACCGGTTTTTTAAAAATCGCGGATAGCCTGTATCCCTGGGTGGCCGACTCCGCCAAACTGCGCAGGGACTTTTACACGCAAGCCAAAAAAGCCAAGAACCAAAAAAAAATCAGTCTGCTCTCCGGCGAAGTTTGCCCCGGGTTCGATAATTATGGAACCTGGGGGCGGGGCGCGGGCCGCGTGGTCATACCGAGGCAGGACGGGGAAGTCTATGCCCGGACCTGGCAAGAGTGTCGGCAGCAGGGAGTGAGATTGATCCAAATCATCACCTGGAATAATTTTGCCGAGGGGACCACTATAGAGCCCACCCGGGACTACGGCTATCATTATTTGGAAATGACGGCGGAGGCGACGGCCCGGCCTCGAGGCCGGAAGCCGGACTATGCCAGTCTGCGTATCCCCGAAAAAATCTACGGCCTGCGCCAAGGTCTTGCCCGGCTGGGGGCGGGATCGAAAACCAGGCCCAAACGCCTGAAGACCTGGGTGGAAAACACCGACCGCGCCGTGGCCTTGATGGTTCAGGGGGAATACGCCGCCGCGGATGCCCTGGCCAAACAAACCCTGCGCGTCCTGGCGAAGGCCGAGTCGAAAGTGAAGGCACCCAGGAAAATCGAGCTGACCCTCGATCCCCAAGTGATCCAATTACGGGCCGGGGAGACGAAAACGATCTGGGTTGAAGTGAAAAACCATATGTGGAAGAAAATCCGGGGAAAAGTCGAACTGAAAAGTGGCCGGGAAATTTCCCGGCGCTGGTTCAATCGCGATTCGGCCAGCCTCGCGCTGGCCCGGGGGAAGAGTAAACGTCTGCCCTTCCGTATTTCGGTTCCGAAGAAAGCCTGTAAGCAGCAAGCCAAGCTGGAAGCGCGGTTCGTGGTCAACGGAAAAATATTTCGTTCCCACCTGGCAATCGTGAACATCGGATTTCCAGGTGTCTGCGCCGACCTGGGACCGCGAAACCTTCTGCAGGAGGGCAAGGAAAACGAAATTCGGGTCAGAATTACCGGGCCCGAGGAGGATTACGGCACGATTTCTCTTTCCCTGCCGCCGGACTGGAAAGGGACCCCGGACCAAGCGGACTATGCCGTGCAGGACGGGCAGGCGGCGGAAGTATTTTTTCGCATTACGCCCGCCACGACCAGACCCGGGACCATCACGGCCCGCATCTACAGCCGGTCGCAGGGCGTGGTCAGTGTGAAAGAACCATTCCAAGCCAGCAACCAGCGCGGAGTGATCCTGCTGGAAGGCGATATTGACGCCGATGGCGAGAAGGATTATGTGCTGGGCAACCGGCGTGTCGAGGTGCATATTGCCCCGGCTCTGGGCGGAAGGATACTGGGATTTTTCTGGCGGTCGAGCGGGAATAACCAGCTGTTCTCGGATCCCAAGGCCATCCAGTGCCGCATCCCCGGCGCGCAATCCTGGGTTGAATACGGCGGCATCAATGATTCCTTTGCGTTCGATTGGCCCGGTGAAGTTTGGAATATCCCCTGGAAGACACAAGCCCGGCAGGAAGCAAACGGCGCCTGGACCCTGCTCCAGTCCGTGGAAAGCGGAAACCGCTTGCGGCTGGAGCGCCAAGTGACGTTAAACCCGGATTCGCAGGAACTCATCCTGAACTATACCGTGAAAAACCTGGGTCCGGAAAAAGCCACCTGGCAGTGGTACAATCATCCTAATCTGGCGCCCGGGAAAACGCCCGAGCTGCAGTCCCAGCGGGAATACTTGCTGCCCATGCCGGGCAGGATGTTACGGAAACCGATTATAGGAAATCGGACCAAGGAATGTTATGCGCCCGCGAAAAATTGGTGTCTGGGCCTGGAGGCTAAATCCGGCGAGTATTTTCTCCAGCGGTTCGACTTGCAGCAGATCCGGCAAATCGGCATCTGGCAGGAATATTCGTTTTTTACCATGGAACTTTTATCCGAAAAAACGGAGCTCGCGCCGGGCGAAAAAAAATCATTCGGCGTGCGTTATATTATTGGCAAAGGCGATTGGATGAAATATATCCGTTAGCCAGGCTGCGGGGGGGGGGACACGCTGCCGGCCCAGTGAGCCGGGAACGAAATACTGCCCGAATTGACTTGACTTTACAACATAAATTGATAACCTGAACCCTCCGCTGCGACCTGATAGACAATACCAACGCGCATCCTGCGGCCTGTTAGCAACTCACCCCGGCGACCGTTCCGGAAAGCCCGGGAGCGATTGCTATCCGTCCGCGCCGGGACCGCGAATGAATGTTACCCTGGGGAGAGGCATCACATGGCATGGGTTGATGAACTGAAAAACAACATTCAAACCATCGAGGAGCTCCAGGCGCATATCCCCATTGCGGATACCCAGGTAGAGGATATCCGGCGGATCGTCCAGCTCCATCCCATGAGCGTCACGCGTTATTACATGTCCCTGATCGATAAAGCCAACCCCAATGATCCCCTGATGAAGATGATCAACCCGACGGTCTGCGAACTCAACCTGGATGGTTCCTACGACACCAGCGGGGAAGAGGAAAACACCGTGCTGCCCGGCGTGCAGCACAAGTACGCCAGCACCGTGCTGATCACGACCACCAATCAATGCGCCGCGTATTGCCGTTATTGTTTTCGCAAGCGGGTCGTGGGGCATGGGGAACTGGACGTGGTGAGCATTGTCCGCTCCTCCCTGGAATATTTGCGGAATCATCCAGAGGTTTATAATCTGCTGATCAGCGGCGGTGATCCGCTGACCCTTCCCACTGAATCCCTGCGGGCCATTTTGGAGGAGCTGCGTAGCGTGGATACGCTGCTATTCATCCGCTTCGGGACTAAAACCCCGGTGGTGCTGCCGCAACGCATTACCGAGGATCCGGACCTGGTCCGCCTGTTGGCTGACTTTTCCAGCCAACAGCGGCAGATTTACATAGTCACACACTTCAATCATCCCAGGGAGCTTTCCCCGGAGGCGGTGGCGGCCGTGACCATGTTGCGAGAGGCCGGATTGGTGGTGAACAACCAGACCGTGTTGATGCGCGGCGTGAATGACGATC
>JAUXBQ010000026.1 GCA_030619365.1 candidate division FCPU426 bacterium
AACAATTCTTGATCTTTTCTTCGTGTCTTAGTGTCTTGGTGGCTAAAAAGCATTTGCCACTAAGGCACCAAGTCACCAAGAAATAATTAATGATGTTTTAATCCTGAACAATTCTTGATCTTTTCTTCGTGTCTTAGTGTCTTGGTGGCTAAATTGTCTTCGCGGTAATCTTTAAACAAATATACATTTTTACCGTATGCATCTGTGTGTATCTGTGGCTATTTTGATTATTGCCCGATGAAGATTTTTTACAGGAAAACCGCCAGCCGCACCTGGCCGGATCGGGTTAGGACATGTTCTTGAGGATGGCGCACATTTCCTGGAAACGGCCGAGAAACAAGTCCAGGATGTTGGGATCGAAATGCGTTCCCCGCCCCTCAATGAGAATTTCCTTTACGCGCGACGGTGGAAAGGGATCCTTATATGGCCGCTTGGACGACAAGGCGTCAAACACGTCGATAATGGCCAACAAACGGGCGGAGAGGGGGATCACCTCGCCTTTCAGGCCCTGGGGATACCCGGAACCGTCCCATTTTTCATGATGACAGGTGGCGATCTCTATGGCCAGTTGCAGCAGGGGCGCCTGCCCAAGGATCTGGCCGCCCTTGGTGGTGTGGGTTTTCATGACGTCCATTTCAGCCTCGTCCAGGCGGCCCGGCTTCAGCAGAATGGAGTCCGGAATGGCCACTTTGCCGATATCGTGCATCATCATGGAGACCCGCAGATTCTCGAGCTCGCGTTCCTCGTAGCCCAGTTCCGGGGCCAGCCGCGTGGCATACTCGCCGCAGCGCTCGATATGCAGTCCCGTGTCATTGTCCCGGAACCTTTCCGCTTTCGCCATGTTCAGCATACTTTGCACGTACGCGTTTTTCACTTCATCGTAGAGGCGGGCATTTTCAATGGCCACCGAGATCTCCTGGGCCATGTTCTTCAAGCGCTGCTCGTCATGCTTGGTGAAAGTACCACCGGACTTGTTCAGGACCTCCAGCACGCCGATGCGCTTGCCCTTGATGGGCAGGGGCGTGGCAATGAGGTTTTTCGTGACGAACTTGGTTTTGTCGTCCACCGCCTTGTAGAAAAAAGGGCTCTTGGCCGCGTCCGGAATGAGCAGGGTGCGGCCGGTTTGAAAACACCGTCCGGCCACGCCTTTGTCCGCGGGCATGCGGATGACCTTAAGCATGTCTTTTTTCTCGCCCGTGGCCAGGTAAAACTTCAATTCGTTCGTGTCCGGGTCATGCAGCAGAATCGAGGAGGCCGTGGCGTTAAGACTATTCTCCATCAGGTCCATGGACAGGTTCAGGACCTCGTCAATGTCCAGGGAGGAGTTGATCAGCTTGATAATGCGGTTCTGGGTGGAAGCGTCATAGGTCTGGCTGGCGCGACTTTTTCGGGGCGCTGCCTTCGCTGCGCGGACTTTGGTCTTTTTCGCCTGACGCGGCGCGGCTCTCTTTTTTTGGGATTTTTTCTTGGTCATGGTGCGTGACACTCCTTTGGCCGGGACTGGAGCACTATTTTGGCATGAACGAACGGGTTCTGTAAACTATAAGATTAATAGAGGGGTTGGTCCGGGGGGCCCTAGCTGGCCCAGTCCGTCGGGGTCAAGCTATCAGCGCAAATCTCTGGGGCCTCCTTCCGGCCAACCTGGGTTCGTTTCTGTTTTTTATATTCCCGCCAAATGAGTCCGCTGGCCAGCAGGAAGGTCAGGGCGTCTGAAATGGGAATCGCGGCCCAGACCCCGGTCAGTCCCATAAAACGGGGGAGGATAAGCAGGAGCGGCAGCAGGAAAATAAACTGCCGGGACAAGGAAATAATCATGGCAATACTGCCTCGCCCCAGGGCCTGGAACATGGTCATCCACATAAAGAGGGGACCGACCAGGGGCAGTACCAGTGTGGCCACTCGGGCCGCCTGCACGGCCAGGGGAAGAAAGTCGGCGTCCTGGGTAAAGAGCCGGATCCAAAAGGCCGGGAAGAGTTGGAGCAGCACGTAGCCTACGCCGATCAAGGACAGCGAAGCCAGGGAGGCGAGACGGACGGCGGACCAAAGCCGGGTCCATTTTTTCGCGCTGTAGTTGTATCCCACCAAGGGCATAAGCCCCTGGGCCAGGCCGGCCACGGGCATGACAATAAGCATCAGGAGCCTGAATGCCAGGCCGTTGGCCGCAATGGCCTCGGATCCAAAAGCGCCCAGAATTCGATTCATGACCATCAGGATCAGGGAGCCCACGGACTGCATCACGAAAGTGGGCAGTCCCACCCGGTAAATTTCGATTAAAATCGAAAGGTTGGGGCGCAGGTATGACCAGCGGAGGCGGTATCCCGAGCGCCGGCTCAGCAAATATATGAAGTTGGACAGGGCGGCCAAGATTTGTGAGAACAGCGTAGCCACAGCCGCGCCCTTTACGCCCCAGGCCGGGAAAAATCCGATGCCAAAGATTAAGAAAGGGTCCAGGATAATGTTGGTGATGGCCGCGATGCCCATGAAGATCATGGGCGCGAAGGTGTTTCCCGAGCCGCGCAGCACGTTGTTGGACATCATGGAAAAGAAGGTGAATGACGCGCCCAGTCCCACGTAGAACAAATAGGTCGCCGCGGGCGCATAGATATCCGGGGTCACGCCGAAAAGTTGCAAGACCGGCCGGGTCATAAACGTGGTGAAAAAAGTGAAGACCAGACCGTAACCTATTGTAAGGGGGAAAAGCTGGTCGGCGATGTGATTGGTTTCCTGCGAACGTCCGGCACCGAAACGCCTTGAAATCAGCGAGGAAAAACCTGCGCCCGAACCAACACCGATGGCTACCAGCAGCAGCTGGTAGGGAAACGTGATGGTGAGGGCGGCAATGGCCCCGGGCCCCAGTTTGGCTACCCAGAAGGTGTCGGTAATGTTATACAAAGTCATAATGAGCATGGAAATTATGCCGGGCAGGCCGAGGCTGAATAATAAACGCCCGATCGGAGCGATTCCCATTTGTTCGGCTCGGTTTGACGGTTGCGAGGACATTCCAACTCCCGGAATCATTGGCCCCCAGCCGGGGAAACCGGCGCCGGGCTGGTAAAAATTGCGTTACGGTAACATAATTGCGCACAATTGTCGAGGGCTGTTGAAAAATGATTTTCATATTTGCTTGCCCCAGGCCCGGCAGATCGCATATAATTAAAATTTATATACCATTCTCCACACGATTTTGTTATCGGCCAGGGTCCGGCCGCGGAAAACTGACGATTCCTGGGGTAAGGAGCAAGCGGGTATGCCGAAAAAGCGATCCCTGACCGGCCGAAACCAAGCCGGGAAGCAAAAAAAAACGCGCCCAACCGCCGCGCGGACTAAATCCGCCGGTCCGGCATCTGTCCGCCATCCGAAGTCCCGGCCAGCCCCCCTCGAAAGCAAAAATAAATCCGGTCTAAAATCAGAGCCGCCTCTGGAAAAGCAAGAGCTTAAAGCCCTGCGCCGGCAGATCAGGCAGTATCAAAAGCACATGGAAATGATCCGAAAAATCTCCCTGAAAATGACCACCGAGCTGTCCCTGGACAAAACGTTGAACGCTCTGGTTGAAACTGCAGCCGAGTTCTTTGCGGCCGACGTGACATCCTGCATGCTGTGGGACGAGGGAATGCAGAACGGCGTGGTCCGGGCCGGGGTGGGATTTAAAACCAATTACATCCAACAGCAGGTTATCACGGCCAAACGCATCAAGCCGCTGATAGAAAGCGGGTATAACTACATTTATTTCGAGGACATAAAATTGACTCCGCAGGGGGACCTGGGATTGATCCAGGATGAGCATTTGGTCAGCGTCCTGACCGTATTGCTGCGTTTCGGGGACGAGGTGCTGGGCGCGATAAATATTTACAGCCGCAACAAAGTGCGCCGCTTCACCCAGGAAGAGATTGAAAACGCCCAGGTCTTTGCGCAACAAGCGGCCGTAGCCGTGCGCAACGCCTACCTCTACAAAGCCATGCGCGAGGAAGCCCAGATGGTGAAAATCCTTCTGCAAGTGGCGGAGGAAATGGGGTCCCTGGAGTCCCTGGAGGAAGTGGTCAATCGCCTGGTCATCATCCTGGAGCGCTCGTTAAAATTCAAGCTCTGCGTCATCTTTCTCTGGGACGATCTTAAAAAACTATTCCTGCCTTCCCGGGCGATCGGCATTCCGCCCAACCGCACCCAACAGTTTCAAACTCTGATTCTGCGCCGGGACGACCTTGATTTTTCGGAGGAAGAACTCGCCCTGCGCCAGGTGATCCGGGTGCAAAACGCGCCCAGGCGCTTCCCGGTGGAAAAAATAGCCGACGTGCTGGGGGAAAGGGACCTTCGCCTGGTGGCGCTCTTTACCAAAGGCAAACTGCTGGGGGCCATTGCCACCGCGGGGTACCAAGGGAAGCAGGAGCTGAGCAACAAGGATGAGATTCTGCTCCACGGCATTGCGGCCGAGGCCGCGATTGCCATCGACGATGCCAAACTGTTCTCAGCCCTGGAAGAGGCGTTCTGGGATATCATCAAATCCCTGGCCGCGGCGATCGAAGTGAAAGACGCTTACACCCACAGTCACTCGGAATCCGTCATTACCTATGCCGCGGCCCTGGGCGAGCGCCTGGAAGTGCCCTCCCGGGAGCTGGAATTGTTGAACAAAGCCTCCCTGTTGCATGACCTGGGAAAAATCGGCATTGACGACAGCATATTGCAGAAAGTCACGCCCCTGACCTTCTCCGAACGCAAAAACATCGAGCGGCACC
This sequence comes from candidate division FCPU426 bacterium, assembly GCA_030619365.1. GTDB lineage: Bacteria > Oederibacteriota > JAAXVQ01 > JAAXVQ01 > JAUVAV01 > JAUXBQ01. The sequence continues at coordinate 4,731 of JAUXBQ010000026.1, forward strand.
CGATCATCGGCTGCCAGATTCTCCGCTCGGTTAAAAGCCTGTGGGACGTGGCCGAGATCGTGCTGCACCACCATGAACATTACGATGGCAAAGGGTATCCCGACCGGTTGCGGGGGGAAGACATTCCCCTGCTGGCGCGCATATTGGCGCTGGCCGATTCTTTTGACGCCATGACTTCGGATCGTCCGTACCGCAAGGCCCTGACACTGGACCAGGCGACCGATCAGCTCCGGGTCTGTTCCGGCAAGCAATTTGACCCCGGACTGGTGGACGCATTTTTACTGATTCTGGAACAGAAAAAAACCAAATGGGGCCTGGCGCCCGCCTTGGAAGTCCCGGCCTCCGGCTGAGGGACTAGCCGGAGAAAAAAACCCTGGAGACGGGAAGCATGTTTTTAGCCGAAGCCGCTATTTTGGGCATCGTTCAGGGCATTACGGAATTCCTGCCCATCAGCAGCAGCGCCCATTTGACCCTGCTGCCGCCCTTGCTGGGCTGGAACGCGCGTTTGCTCAACTCGCTGGTCTTTGACGTGGCCCTGCACGCCGGCACCCTGCTCGCGGTCCTGGCCTATTTCCGGCAGGACGTGCTTAAACTGGCCCGGGCGTTTGGCCGCAGCCTGATCCGGCCCCGCTCGCTTCACGAGCCGGAGGCGAAACTGGCCTGGCAGATTATCCTGGCCACGCTGCCCGCCGTGCTGTTCGCCCTGCTGTTCCGCGAGCAGATCGAGACACTGTTCCGGTCACCGGTATGGGTGGGGGGGTGCCTGGTCGGCTTTGGACTGTTATTGGCGGTCGCCGAACGCTGGACGCGTAAGCGGCGGGATATCGGCGAAATGCGGCTGGCGGACGCGCTGCTGATCGGGTGCGCGCAGGCCCTCTCGCTTATGCCCGGGGTATCCCGGTCCGGTATTACGATTACCGCGGGGCTGGCGATGAACTTCAAGCGCGATGAAGCCGCGCGCTTCGCTTTTTTGCTCAGTATACCCGCCATCCTGGGCGCGCTGGTGTTTCAAATGGGGTCTTTGCTGCAAACGGCCTGGGACCAGGGTGCGTTCACGTTGCTGGTCGGCACGCTGTGCGCGGGGATTTCCGGGTATGTATGCATAAAATTTTTACTTGCTTATTTAAAGACCCGAACCCTATATATATTTGTGATCTATCGCGTGGTGGTCGGCCTGCTCATCTTAGGCTGGGCGCTGACCGGCCGCGCGGGCTGAACCGTCAGGTCATAACCTTTTTCGAGGAGGAACGCGCATGGATCCCTATTCCACCCAAATGCTTATGATGAATCAGATACAGCACTTATCCAGTGGTTTTATCGAACACATCCGGTCCGTCTTATTCGCCTTGTCCCTGGTTATTCTGGGCTTAATCGTGGCCGAGATCGTGAAATACCTGGCCGTGGCCTTGCTGCGCCTTTTGCGTTGGGACCGGTTCAGCCGCTGGATCGGGCTCTCCCGCGTTTTGGCTAGGGTGCGCGGCGATGTAAGTCCGGCCACGGCGACGGGCGAGGCGGTTTTCTGGCTGGTCTTGCTCTCTTTTTCAATGAAAGCCCTTATCATTTCCGACATCCACGTTTTAATGGGCTGGGGCCAGATTTATTTTGACCTTCTGCCGGCCGTTGGCAACGCCGCGGTGATTCTTTTGGCCGCCCGGGTCTTGTCCGTTTGGCTGGGCGCGCTTATCCTGTTGTTGGTGGAGCAGCAAACGACCTTCCTGGCTGCCGGGCTTACCCGGGCCCTGGTGCTCTGCCTGGGCGTGTATTTCGCCCTGCTGCAACTGGGCGTGGAATCCAACTTGGCGCAGCCTTTAATCCTGATTCTATTTGGCGGGGCGGCCCTGGCCGGGGCGCTGGCCTGGTCCCGGGACCGCGCCGGCCTGTATCGGGAGGTTATCCGCGTGGGAGAATCCCGGGAGGGCGGCCGCTAAATGATCATTCTCGGCCGTGACATCTGCGGCAATCTCGGAGTCTCCTCGCGCAAGGAATGGCTGGAGACCAACGGGCTAGGCGGCTATGCCTGCGGAACCGTGGCCGGCATGCACACCCGCGGCTATCACTCCCTGCTGACCGTGGCGGTCGAGGTTCCCCTGCGGCGGGTGGTTATGCTCTCGCAGCTGGAAGAAACCCTGATCTGCGGGGGAAAAAAATTTCCCCTGTCCACCATTCAGTACCGCAACGCCATCTCGCCGCGCGGATACCGGAACATCGAGGAATTCCGCCTGGACCATTTTCCGGTGTATACTTACCGCCTGGCCGACCTGCTGTTCGAAAAACAAATTTTCATGTCCCACGGCTTTCAACTGGTATGGATTACCTACCGCCTGCTGACCCCGTTGCCAGCCGGGCAAGAAGTCATCCTGGCCGTCCGCCCCCTGGTCAATTTCAGGGACCATCATCTCCGGACAAAGGAACAGCGGTTTTTCAGCACCCACCATGACCTGGAAAAGAAAGTCATCCGCCTTATACCGGATCGGAAGCTTCCGCCCTTGAACATTTATCACGACGCCCAGAGCTATGAGCACTCCGCCCAGTGGTACCACGAACTCTTTTACCGCGAAGAGAAAATTCGGCGTTTGCAATGCGAGGAAGACCTGTACTCGCCCGGGATCATCAACTTCACCTTTAATGATCAAAGACAGACGCATTTCGTGGCCGCCACCACCGACGTTCTGAATAATCCCGATCCAGAGGAGGCGGCGAACGCGGAACGGATCCGGCGGCAAGAACTGACCGAGATCGTGCCTCCAGAGGACGAGTTTGGCCGGCGGCTGGCCCAGGCGGCGGACCAGTTCCTGGTGCGGCGGGGCAAGGGATTGAGCGTGATGGCCGGGTATCCCTGGCTGCCGGATAGCGGCCGTGAGGCCATGATGGCCCTGACGGGGCTTACCCTGAGCCTGAAACGCCACGGTGAAGCCAAAACCCTGTTGCGAACCTTCATGACGTTTTGCAGCGAGGGCATGCTGCCGAACTATTTTACCGAGGTGGATTCCAAACCGTTCTACAATAGCGTGGATGCCGCGTTCTGGTTTTTCATCGCCATTCACCGGTATCTGGAAGCGACCGGGGACGAGACGTTCGTCCGGCAGGAACTGTGGGAAACCATGCAGGAGATCATCGAGCACTACATTCTCGGCACGCGGTACAACGTACGCATGGCCGAGGACGGCCTGATTGACATTCCGGAGGAAGGGGCGCAACTGACCTGGATGGACGCCCAGGTCGGGGACTGGGTGGTGACGCCGCGGGCCGGCAAACCGATCGAGGTCAATGCCTTATGGTACAACGCCCTGTGCATCATACGGGACCTGGCGGAAAAATTCGGCGAAGTCCCCCTGCAAAAACGCTACGCCGAACTAGCGAAGAAATGCCGGCAAGGCTTTCAAAAATTGTTCTGGGACGAACAGGGCGGGTATTTCTTCGACCGGGTCGAGGAACACCACCAGGACCCGACACTCAGGCCCAATCAGTTGATCGCTCTGGCATTGCCCCATGAGCTCATTGGGAAGGAGCAGGCTAAAAAAGTCCTGAATTACGTGGAGCAGGAATTGTATACCACCTTCGGATTCCGGACCCTTAATCCAGGGCATGACGAATACAAGGGGAATTATGAGGGCGATCTCCTGAGCCGGGAAGGCGCGGCCTTTCAGGGGACGGTGTGGCCCTGGCTGCTCGGACCGTACGCCGACGCCCTGCGCCGCGTGTTTGGCGCCACGTCTCAGGTCCGGGAAAAAATTCGCCGTCTGATCAAGCCTTTTGAAGCCCACCAGGTGGAAGCCGGTCTAGGCAGCGTCTCGGAAATGTTTGACGGCGATCCGCCTCATCATGCGCGGGGGTGTTTCTCGCGCTCACTTAATGTCGCGGAAATCCTGCGCCTCCATTTGGAAACCAAGAAGTCCTGACTGTCAGGGAAGGCAAATCCTGAATTCGAATATCTAATTACTGGATTCCGGTCCAGCATGCGCTGGATCTTCGGCTTTCTTGCCCGGCGGATGCCGGGCGCCGGAATGACATGCTTTTTAAAGATCGTCACCCCGGTGAAAACCGGGGTCCAGGACAATTTGGAAACCCTGACAACAGGAATTTAAATTCGAAACCGGAATTTTGCTAATTTTGACAACTTGTCCGGCGCATGCCGGATTTGAATTTGGATATTGTTTCGGATTTAGATATTCGAATTTAGAATTTCCCGAGCGGGAGGGAACTGGATTGCTCGGGCGTTACATGAATTGCGAAATGTCCATGAAAAGTTCGTGAAATGCCACGCCAGCCACAAAAACCATGCGGGGCATCTCTTCAGCTTGGTTCCAGACGACTTTTCCCTCGCAATGATAGACCTTGCCCTTTTGGGGATCGGTTACGGCCAATTCGATGTTCATCGGGGTGCCGACCGGAATGCTTTCATCTACCTCCAGCTTCACGCCGCCGGCCGATAAATCCCGGCACTTGGCGGACTTGCTTTCCTGGCCCTCGAGCTTATACGTGACGAGAAACTGACCGACGATTCTGCGGAAGTTCCTGCGATTTTCTTTTTCAGTCATGTGCTTCGCACCCCCGGTCGTGGCAATGTCCCGTACCCTGGTGCTACGGACTGCCAAATCAAAATGATCTCAATTGTATTCCCAGGTCCTTTGTTTTGACAACAGAAAAGTTTGGAAAATTACGGAACCCGCCTGACAAAAAAAATACCATTTGCCAAAGTATCCATGTAAAATATATTAGGCTTCCGTTGATTCGACCATTTGTCAATTCGAATCATAGAGCAGTAGACCCCATTTGAGCTTTTTCTCCTGCTCAAATGTTTTTCTGCTCAATGCTCTGCCCTGCACAATCTATGCGGGGCAGGGGCGAGGGTCACCTGAATACCCTGCACGAAAGTAGCGGGGATGATTATTTGGCTCAGTTCCCAGTTGTGGATTATTTACATCACCGCGCTTATCAAGGCAATGGTTCTCTTGACGGTGTGCTGGTTCCTGGGGTCGGCGCTCTGGCTGGCCGCCGGGCTGGCGCTCCTGGTCCTGGCAGCTCAAATCCTGGCCGCCATTCTTGCCCTGCGGGCCACCCCCACCGGCTCATACCGGAAGTTTCGACACAAGGGATGAGGGTCGCATGAAACTCTTGGGTTCGGATTTCTACACCCTGTATCAGCCGTATCGGTGCGAACTGCGGGTGTATTTAAAGAAGACCGGGCAAGCGGAGGCGCCTCCCGGTCCCTACGTGGAAATCCTGCGCCGGTTGGGAGAACGCCACGAGGCCGCGCGGCTGAACGCGTTTCCGGAGCTGGTTAACCTTAGCATTTATCCTTGGACAAAGCGCCCGGAGCGGACCCAAGAGGCCATCCGAGAGCGGGCGCCGGTTCTTTATCATCCGCTCTTTCACCACTCCGCCTGTCTGGGATCTCAAACCGTCGAGCTCTGGGGTGAACCCGACTTGTTGCTGTGGCGCGGCGGCGGATACGTGATTCAGGATATGAAAATTTCCCGCCGGATCAATGAAAAAGACCACCCGGAAACGCTGCGCCAGCTGGGCTTGTACGGCTGGCTGTTGGAAAAGACCGTCGGACAAGCGCCTGCGGGATTAGAGGTGTATACCGGCTCCGGCGAGGAAATTGAAATTCCCTACGACGGGGGGCGCGCGGCCTTCGAGGCTCTGGAAACCATCCAGGCCGTCTGGCGACTGTCGCGCGAACCTTACAGCCCGGTGGGCTGGACCAAATGCGGACAGTGCGGATTCCGGCCGTATTGCTGGACGCGGGCGGAAAAAGAGCGCCAGGTCGCGCTGGTGGCCGGCATTGACCGGGGCTTGGCGCAAACCCTGCACGCCGGAAACGTGCGCACGGTCCGGCAATTGCTCGAACAATACAATGAAACCACCCTGGCCGCGGTCAAACGACCGCACGGGACCACCCTGCGCAAGGTGGGACGTCTCGCGCCGGACATCCTGCGCCAGGCCCGGGCCCAGGACAGCGGAAATGAAATATTGCTGGCCCCGCCGGAGATGCCCGCCAGCCCCAACCTGGTCATGTTCGACCTGGAGGGACTGCCGCCGCAACTGGATGAGACGCAAAAAATTTATTTATGGGGCCTGCAGGTTTTTGGAGAGCGGCCCGGGGCTTTTCAACCCGGGCTGGCGGGCTTCGGGCCGGAAGGGGACGAAGCCGGCTGGCGGGCGTTCCTGCGGCAGGCCGAAGCGATTTTTTCGGAATACGGAGACATTCCCTTCGTGCATTGGCATCACTATGAACGCACCAACCTGTCCAGGTATATGCAACGCTACGGAGATCCGGAAGGTATTGCGGCCCGGGTTCTGGAAAACCTCTGCGACTTGCTGGTGGTCACAAAAAAATCCCTGGTCCTGCCGCTGCCCAGCTACAGCTTGAAAGTCGTGGAGCGGTACGTTGGCTTTCAGCGCCGCATGGATGAATACGGTGGTGACTGGTCCATGGCGAAGTACATCGAGGCGGTTGAAACCGAGGATTCCCAAAAACGGGAAGAGAACATGGCGTCAATATTAAAATACAACCAGGAAGATTTAGCGGCCACGTGGGCGGTTTATTTATGGCTAAAGGCAAAAGTCCCGGCCGGCGCTTAGGGGCGTTCCCGCGTAACCGGGGTCGCCGGGCTCTACGCTTTCGGCTTGGACGGGCGATTCCGGCTGGAGCCCAGCCACGGCTTGTTGGTGCCGAAGCGGGTGAGCAGGATGGCTCCGAGTCCGGGCAGAATGGCGATGAAGTACAACATGCCGCCGATGAAGGGGACAAAGTGAATGAATTTCAGAACGATCAGCCCAACCACTACCGCCATGATTGGGGAAAAGTGGCTCGAGATCTTGTGTCCCACCAAGTACGACATACTGGCAATGCCGAACCAGCTGACCACCAGGAGAAAAATGGACAAGGCCAAGGCGATCGGCAGGCCGAAAAGCGTAATGGCAAATCCAACCGCCAGAGGAATGAGTAAGGCGATCGCGAGGACCCCCACCAACGTGGATTTGACCAGGTCCGAAGAAGCCTCTTCAGCCGCGTAGCGAATCTGGTTGGGCCACATAAACACCATGAACACCGACAAGAGCAATAAGATAACGGCCGAAATGATCTTATATAAAAAACTCAGAAGCATGACCTTGGCCAAAGAGAAGAACGGCAGGGACTTCCAGCTGATTTTTCCGCCGATCTCGACTTTGGAGCCTAAAATCATGGCGCCGGGACGGGCGGTTATTTCCCCCCCCAGGCAAATAATGTCGCCTCCCACATACGCGCCGTTGCGGGTGGTCACCTTGCCCCTGATCACGAGGATATTGCCCAGGACTCGTCCCCTGATAAGGGCGGAGCCGTTTATCACGATGACATCCTGAAACTCAGTCCCGGCCTTTACCACCGCGTTCTCGCTGATCCGTATCAGACTGTCCGCCTGGGCCGTGCCCGCGAACAGGCTGAATCCCAGGGTCAGCAGAAATAAGCTTCGTTTGCTCATGTTCTTTCCGCCTTTATATAAGGTATGCTTCCTGGACAGGCAGGCGCCTGACTTCTTATCTTCTCATCCGTGTTTCAGTTTAGGCAAGTTTAAAAAATTGAAGAAAAGCAATGCGCTAAAGAAAAAAACGAAAAAAAGATTCTCGCCGGGGAAGAAACCGGTATATAATTCTTGGTTTTAAACACCTTAATGTCCCCCCTGCCGGGCGGGAGCGTGTTCGGATCCGCGAGAACGTGCCAAAGGAATGAGGTTTTATGCGCAGGAAAGTCGTAGCCATCGTGGGACGGCCCAACGTGGGGAAGTCCGCGCTATTTAATCGCATTGTGGGCAAGGCCCGCGCCATAGTCGATGAATATGCCGGTCTGACCCGGGACCGGAATTACGACATTGCCCGTTGGCTGGACCGGGAGTTTCTGCTGGTGGATACGGGCGGATTTGAACTCGCGAACGAGCATCAGATCATGAGCCAAATCAGGCAGCAAACCGAACTGGCCATGGAGGAAGCGGATGTGATTCTCGTGGTTGTGGACGGCCGCACACCCCTGGACCGGGCGGACCGGGAACTGGCCCGCCGGCTGCGCGGCACCGACAAACCGGTCCTGGTGGTGGTGAACAAAATCGACAATGAAAAACTGGAAGCCCAGGTCCATGATTACTGGTCCCTGGGGCTGGGAGAGCCGCACGGCGTTTCCGCGCTGCATGGACGCAGCGTGGATGAGCTGTTGGACGTTTTGAACGAACATATCCCGCCCACCCTCCCGGATTCCGATGAGAAAGACGATTTGAATATCAAACTGGCCATCGTGGGACGACCCAATGCCGGTAAATCATCCCTGGTCAACCGCATTCTGGGCGAGGAGCGGGTGGTCGTGGACGCTGAGCCGGGAACCACCCGGGACACGGTTTCCTCGTTTTTTCATTACCGGAAGCGGGCGTTCCAAATCCTGGACACCGCGGGCCTGCGGGCCAAGAAGAAGATCGGCGCCACGATCGAGCGCTACGCGGTAGTACGCGCCCTGCGGACTATCGAAGAGACACACGTGGCCGTGCTCATGCTGGACGCCAGCCAGCCCCTGACCGAGCAGGATGAGCGCATCGCGGGCTATATTCACGAGAGCGGGCGGGCCTGCATCCTGGCCGTGAACAAATGGGACCTGATTGAAAAGGACAACCAGACCACGGACCTTTACATTAAAGTGCTCCGAAAACGCCTGGCGTTCATGGAGTACGCCCCAATCGTCACCTTGTCGGCCAAGACCGGTCAGCGGGTGGACCGCCTGCTGGAACTGGCCCTGTACGTGAATGAACAACACGTCATGCGGATTAAAACCAGCTTGCTAAATAAGACGCTTCAGGATATTATCCAGAAACACCCGGCGCCGACGCGCCGCGGCCGCGTGCTTAAAATCAAATACATCTCCCAAACGGGCGTGCGCCCACCCACGTTTGCCTTGTTCGTGAACGACGCCGCGCGTATGCACTTTGCTTATTTGCGTCATCTGAAAAACGGCCTGCGCAGCCGGTTTGGCCTGGAAGGCACGCCCCTGATTGTCATGCTGCGGGGCAGTAAGGAGAGTAAAAAGTGACGACCAACTGGCTGGCGTTGGGCCTGGCGATTTTAGCCAGTTATCTGTTGGGCTCGGTGCCCGTGGGTTATCTTTACGGCCGCCTGCGCGGCGTGGATATCCGGACCATGGGATCCCGCAATGTCGGCGCCACCAACGTCATGCGCGTCCTGGGCACTCCCGCCGGCGTGGGGGTGATGCTGCTGGACGCGGCCAAAGGTTTTGCGGCCGCGTTTTTTCTGGTGCGAATCACGGCGTATCCGGATTCGGATCTGATCCGGGTCGGCTGCGCCCTGGCCGTGATTTTCGGCCATACTTTCACCGTGTTCCTGGGCGGGAAGGGAGGGAAGGGTGTGGCCACCAGCCTGGGCGCTTTTCTGGCCCTGGCTCCGCTGGCCACGGCCCTGGCCCTGGCGCCTTTCGCGATCATGGTGGCGCTGACGAAATACGTCTCCGCCGGCTCCCTGACCGCGGCCCTGCTGTTTCCAGTCTTGGTTTGGCTGGCGGGCGAGGCCGGTCAGTATCATGCCATACTGGTATTATCCCTGGTGGTGGGCCTGGTGATCATTCTCCGGCATCGCGCCAATCTCGGGCGCATTCTGCGCGGCACGGAAAATAAAATCGGACAGCGGGTATCGCTTTCCCCCAAGGATGAAGAATGACTTCAACGCGCCGGCCCTCACCTTCGCCCCGGCCACGCGGACTGTCGACTTCACCCGTGGCCGTTATCGGCGCCGGCGCCTGGGGAACGGCACTGGCCATCTTGCTGTCCCAGAACGGCCGGGCGGTTCGCTTGTGGGAATTTTATCCCGAGTATGCTAAAGTGTTGGCCAGTACCCGCGAAAACCCGAAGTTCCTTCCTGGTGTCGCCATTCCGGACACAATCGCCATCACCAGCGATTTGCGGACGGCCACGGAAAACAGCAGCATCGCCGTGTTGGCGGTTCCGGCCCAAGTTTTGCGTTCAGTCATTCACCCCCTGGCGGCCGGCCCGGCGAAGCCGGCGGTAGTGATCACGGCCTCCAAGGGCATTGAACAGGGCAGTTTGGCCAGGATGTCCGAAATCGTGCAGCAAGACCTGGGCGCGGCAACCTTGGTCTGCGCGCTTTCCGGACCCAGCCATGCGGAAGAAGTGGGACGCGGCATCCCGACCTCGGTGGTGGCTGCTGCGAAGGATCCCGAGGTCGCCCAGCTGGCCCAGACATTATTCATGACCGATCGCTTCCGGGTCTATACCAGCGAGGATATCATTGGAGTGGAACTGGGCGGCGCGCTGAAGAATATCATCGCCATTGCCGCCGGCGTGGCGGACGGCCTGGGATTGGGAGACAACAGCAAAGCCGCCCTATTGACGCGGGGGCTGGCGGAAATGACCAGAATGGGCGAAGCCTGCCAGGCCCGGGCAGCCACGTTTTACGGCCTCTCCGGCATGGGAGATCTGGTGGTTACCTGCACCAGCCAGCATTCCCGGAACCGGCGGGTGGGTGAAGAACTCGGGCGCGGACGCAGGCTCGCGGACATTCTTAATGAAATGGAAATGGTGGCCGAGGGAGTGGAAACCACCCGCTCAGTCCGGCAATTGGCCCGAAAGCACGGCGTGGAAATGCCGATTACCGAACAGGTTTACCGGATATTGTTTGACAACGCGACGCCCCAGGAAGCGCTACAAACCCTGATGCAGCGCCCGCGTAAAGCGGAAAGATAATCCGTCCGGCTGGGAACAGCCGGGGGAGTTGAAATCAGTCCCGGCCTATACCGGGGTTAAGAGTATTACGCAAGACAGGGAGGGACGTGCTTGAAAAAGGACACTGGAAAAACAGTAACCAAAGCGGAACTAGCCCGGCAATTGTCCAACCTGGGTCTTTCGCGCCGGTATTCCCGGAAGATTGTAGATTATTTCTGTTCTATGCTCATTGATTCCCTGCAACAGGGGGAGATCATTCACCTGGTGGGATTCGGATCGTTTCATTACAAGACGCGCAATCCACGCCGGGGAAGAAATCCCCGGACCGGACACGCGGTGGACGTTCCCCGCAAACGGGTTATACAGTTTCGCCCGGGGAGCGGCCTTAAACAGCAAATACGCAAGGTTGCCCATTAGGCGGCAGCCCAGCCGGGACCGGGGCTCAGCGTCCGGTTCATTTCAGGAGGCGGACATGCCCAGACCGAAGAAGATGTCAAAGAATCAGCAACCACAGGCGGCGGAAGAGAACGCGGATAAAATGTTTTATCAAATCCGCGAAATCAGCGAGCTGACCGGGGTTAAAACCCACGTGCTCCGGTATTGGGAAACTGAATTTTCACAATTGCGCCCCGATAAAGGCAGTACCGGGCAGCGGATTTACCGCCCCAAGGATCTGCGCTTGGTTCGCAGAATTAAACAGCTTTTGTATGATGAGAAATTCACGATCGCCGGCGCCAAGCGGCGGCTGGCCGGAGAAATGCGTCCGGAGAAACTACAAATGGATTTAAGTTTAGGGTTGCGTGAGAATAAGTTATTGAATACAATTCATAAAGTCAAAAGAGAGCTGGAAAGCATGTTGCTAATGCTCAATCGGCCTTAAGCAGGCCTGATTGAGCAATTTGTTTTCAGGGCTAATAATTTTCGTATAGCGAAAATTATTAGAGCAATAGAGCAAGTAGGGGCGTATTGCAATACGCCCCTACACGGCAGCG
>JAUXBQ010000011.1 GCA_030619365.1 candidate division FCPU426 bacterium
CCCGCGTCAAAATGATCTTGAGGAGAGTGTACGGCAAGAGGCAGAATTAATGCGCCGCTTGCTGCCCGCCCTGCTCCTGCCGCTATTGGCGGTTTTCGCAGCCCTCCCCGCCTTGACCCAAGCATCCGAGGAAGGGAAGCTAAGACGGTTGAAAGTGGGCGGGACCTTGGATATGGCGCCTTACGCCTATCTGGACCGTTCCGGCGTCTATACCGGCTTTTCCGTGGACTTGGTGCGGGCCGCCGGCGAGGAAGCCAAAATCGAGACCGTACTGTTCTATCCCGCCAGCCATGACCTAAACCTGAAGAAATTAAGCAGTGGCGAACTGGATTGCGTGCACTTTGTCCGCTATGTTCCTTCCCTGGCGCGTGATTTTCAATACGCCGCCTTTTACCTGGAAAGCCCTTCCGTGATTTTCGTTCCCAGCGACACCTATGACCTGGCGCAGCAGAACGACCTGGAGGGCAAACGCATCGCCATTCTCAAGCAGGACCCGGCCTACGAAGGCCTCAAGCGCATCCGTGACAGCTATTTCGTCACCGTAGAGGGGCCGGAAGCGGCATTTCGGATGCTCACGGACCGAAAAATTGACGCCTACATCGGCGAGCGGCTCACGGCCCTGCATTTTCTGGGCACCCACGGGCAGGAGCACAAGTTCAAGATCGTGGGCTCGGAAGTGAGCCGTTCCCGCTTCGGTCTGCTGACGCGCAAGGGAGACCGGACACTCACCCCGGTCCTTTCTCGCGCCTTTCGATCCCTGGTAAAATCCGGGAAGCGGGACCGCATTTTCTATCAATGGTTTGGCGAAGGATTCCAGCCCCAGCCTTTTCTTTCGCGGCAGACCATTCGCTGGGTGATGATTTTTGTCGGTTCCTCGCTGCTGGTGGCCATGATCGTCCTGGGCTGGAACCTGTTGCTGCAGCGCGAGCTGGAACTCAAAGCCGTGGCCGTGGAAAAAGCGGAACTCAACCGGAAGATCGCCGAGGAAAAGAGCCGCTTCGAAGCGATTGTGCAATCCATGACCGAGGGCCTGATGCTCGTGGATCCCAAGGGGGCCATCGCCTATGTCAACGCCCCCGGCGCGCAGTATCTGGGGCGGCGTGTTGGGGACCTACTGCTGCACCCCCTGCAGGTGCTCCATGACTATCTGCTGGCCAAATCCAAGGACCCGGAAACGCTGGCCAGGAAGCTGGAACAGGCCGAGACCCACCCCACCCGCCCCTTTAGCCTGGAATTTACCGTCACCACCACCAAGAGCCAGGACATCCGCCTGAAATTTTTCCCGGTCCGCGACCGCTTTGGGGAATTCGCCGGGCGCGGCATTTTGATCGAGGACATTACGCACGAGCGGGAAGTGGAACGCCTGAAGTCCGAGTTTGTCTCCATCGCCAGTCATGAGTTGCGCACGCCCATGACCAGTATTCTCGGGTTTTCGGAAATTATGCTGACCAAGACGCTGCCGGGCGAGATGATGAAGCGCTATACCACCCAAATCCACAACGAGGCCGAACGCCTGACCCGGATTTTAAACGACATGCTCGACATCAGTTATCTGGAAAGCGGCGAGGGCGTGCTGGAAAAACAGACGATCAACGTGGCGGACCTGGTCAACGAAGTCGTGGATAATTTCCGCGCCCAAATCAAAGACCGGCGCGAACTGCGCATCCAGGTGCACGGGACTCCTCCGGCGCTGCTCCTGGACCGCGATAAAATACTGCAGGTACTGTGGAACCTGCTGTCCAACGCCGACAAGTATTCTTTCACCGGCCGGAAAGTCCTGGTGGACATCTGGGAACGGAACGAACCCGACCCGGCCTGGCGGTTCAGCCCGGACGAATTATCCCAACTGCTTCCCGGCGTGGAACTGCAGGTAACCGATTTCGGCGATGGTATCCAGGAAGAACAGTTGTCCATGATTTTCATGCCTTTCTACCGGGTGGAAACGGCGGTGCATACCATCCGCGGCACCGGGCTGGGTCTGGCGATCGTGAAACGAATTGTCGAGGCGCACGGCGGCCGGGTCTGGGCCAAGAGCGAACCCAAGAAGCAAACAGTGTTTTCGGTGCTACTGCCGCTCAGCGGCGTCTAATGAGCAAACAGGCGGGAGGGACCGGCGTGCTTCAGAAAATATTGTCCAGCCTGAATAAACGTCTGCCCCGGGTCGTGGGGAAAAGCCTGACCGAGGCCAAGCGGCGCTTTGACCGCCTGGGCCAGGCGCCGGACCAGGAACGCGTGTTCATCGAACAGGGCCTGCGCTCCCTGCTGGAACGCGTGCTGCAGGCCGTGGCGGGTGAAAAAATAGACCTGGCGGACTGGGATAGAAGCATCGCCGTTTTTTCGGAAAACCTGGCGCGCCTGGGCTACCCCCTGCTGGAAATACTGGGGTGCCTGCAGATCATCAAGGAAACCTGCCGGGCAACACTCAAGGACGTCCTGACCGAGGAACCGAAATTATCCGCCCGGGCGCTTCTGGATTTTGACATTGAGATGAGCAGGGCCTTTGACCGCATCCAACTCGGCGTGGTGGGCCCGTTCCTCAACCTGCAGGACAACATCATTCAAGCCCAACAGGCGTTTTTAAAGCATAAATTTTCCAGCCTCTTTAAGCTGGTGGAGGCTATTTCCAACAATCTCGATATCCAGGAGTTTTGCGAGATACTCCTGGATTATGTCTGCCGTTTCTATGACGTGAAGGTCTCCGGGGTGTTTTTGCTGGATGAAAAAGCCAAGGAACTTTATCCTCAGCACGTCACGGGATTGTCCCGGCGCTTCAAGAGCCAGCAGCGGTATCGCGCCGCCGCCGAGCCCTTCCTGGCCTGCTTGCGGGAAGGGCGGGCGCTCTCCCGCCAGGACCAGCCCTTCCGCGCCGAGGACCTCACCGGGCCCGTTCCCGAACCGGATCCGGCGTCCGGCCAGGCGACGGTTTCCTCTTTGTACGCCCCCATGGTCGGGCGGCAGGGAACCTACGGCGTGGTCTCCGTACATTGCCTCAAAGCGCGGCAGTTCAGGGAGAGCGAGGTCCAGCAACTCGAAACTCTGGCCCGAATTGTGGCCGTGGCCCTGGAAAACGCCCGTTTTTATCAGAACCTGGCCGAGGAGAAGGGGAAGCTGGACGCCATCGTCAATTCCATTTCCGACGGCCTCATCCTCATTGATTTTCACGAGGAGATCGTATTCATCAACGAACAAGCCGCGCGGTATCTGCGGCAACCGACCTACCGCCTGCTGGGAGACTCCGCCACCGTGATCCCCAACCGGCTGCTGGCCAATGCCCGGGATCCCCATACCATACAATCCATGTACCTGCGCGCGCTGAACAACATCATGGATTACCCGGTGCTCGATTGCACGCTCTACCGGCCGAAGATTATTGATATCCGGATTCTGCTGTTTCCGGTACATGACCGCAACCAGCACATGATCGGGCACGGCGTAATTATCAAGGACATCAGCCATGAGAAGGAAATCAGCCGGATGAAGTCAGAGTTCGCGGCCATTGCCAGCCATACTATGCGGACCCCCATGACCAGCATCCTGGGCTTTGCCAGTCTGCTGATCGAAAAACACTTGCCGGAGGAAACGCAGAAGAAGTACATACAGAGCATCTACCGGGAATCCCAGCGGCTAACCCGTATTTTTAACGACATGCTCGATCTGGCGAATATCGAGGCGGGCCAGATCTCCCTGAAACTGGTCCCCTTGGGCGTGAAAGAATTGATCAAGGACGCCGTGCAGGAATTACAGACTCATTACCAGCGGGCGGTGGAAACGCAGACCGGCACCAAGCCCCTGCCGCGCCTGATTGGGGACCAACAGAAATTGCTCCAGGCACTTACGAACGTCCTGATCAATGCCGCCAAATTCACCTCCGGCAAAATCAGGCTGAGAGCCAGAAAGACCGGGAGTGTCTCTTTCCGGGTCGGCTGGCAGCATTCCCGGGTCAACCTGGACGTGCCGGGGATGTTCCCGGCCATTCTCTGCACCGTGGAAGACTCCGGTGACGGCATTCCGACGGACGAGTTGGACAGTATTTTTGAACCTTTCCACAAAATCGTGTCAAAAGGAAACTGGAACGAGGGTTCCGGTCTGGGGCTGACGATCGTGCGGTATATTGTCGAGGCCCACGGCGGGAAGATTTGGGTGGAATCAGCCCGGGGCAAGGGGAGCGTTTTCAGCATTTTGCTGCCGTTGGAGCTGGCTTCGCCGGAACGCACCATCGGCCGCTTGGTTACCTGAGGCCGCATGCTCTATCTGGGCACCTCGGGTTTTTCCTACGCGGATTGGAAGGGCCGCTTTTATCCGGCCGGCCTGTCCTCGCGCGACATGTTGGCGTTTTACTCCCGCACCTTTACCTCCTGTGAAATCAATGCCACCTACTACCGTCTGCCCGAGGCCGCGAACATTGCCGCCATGGTGAAAAAATCGGCGGGGAAAGTCCGTTTCGTCGTCAAGGCCCATCAAAGCATGACCCACCAGCGCACCGCCGGTTCCGCCGAGTACCGTGCGTTCGACGCAGGTCTGCGTCCCCTGCAGGAGGCCGGCGTGCTGGGCGCGGTGCTGGCCCAGTTTCCGTATTCTTTTCCCAACCAGTTGGCCAACCGCGGCTATCTGGCGGACCTCAAGGAGCGCCTCCCCCGGCAAGTGGACCTGGTGGTTGAATTCAGGCACCGGAGCTGGGACAAGCCCGAAGTCCTGACGTTTCTGGCCGAATCGGGAATGGGCATTGTCAACGTGGACGAGCCTGACTTAAAGGGACTGTTGCCTCCGGCCAGCCAGGTATCCGGCCGGGTGGGGTACGTCCGGTTTCACGGACGCAACCGGGAGAAATGGTTTGAAAAAGGGGCCCAGACCTGGGAGCGGTACGACTATTTATACACGGAAGATGAGTTGCGGGAATGGGTGCCGCGCATCCGGGAGGTGTCCCAACAGGCGGAGAACACCTTTGTGTTTTTTAATAATCACTGGCAGTCACAGGCCGTCACCAATGCACGCCAGATGGCCAAGCTACTCGGTCAGCCCCTGCCGGAAGTGCCGAATGACGAACCGTCGGGCGATTAACTCAAATTGTTCTGAACGGGGTTGTAGAGACGCACGGCCGTGCGTCTCTGCGTTAATGAGACGGCAGCGAAAACAAAGATTGAAATTATCAATAATCTAAGTAATAATCTTAAAAAAGTATATAAAGGTAATATGCATTTTAGATCCGAAGAAGTTGGCATTTATAAAGAGGGATAGGAGGTAACCCCCTTTCTTTAAAAAAAACGGCTTTTAATCAAAACGAGATCAAATACATTATTATAAAAAACCGGAGGTCGTTTAATGTCAAGTATATTAAAACATTCTATAATTTGCTTAAGCGCTTTATATATGTTATCCATTGGATTGACAGCTATGGCAAAAAAAGCTTCACCACGGACCGTCAAACCGGCGCCGACAGTAGCCACACCAGCGGCTGCGCCAAAAGTTCCTGCTCAAGTCGATATTACGGATCTGAAGATTAACGGTTTTTTGCAGACTTACTACGCTTGGTATGAAGAAAGCAATCCTGATAGCTATTTTGAGATCAAGCGCGTCCGCCTGACATTGGATGGAAAAATTGCGCAGGAGGTTAAAAGCAAGCTCCAAATTGACGCGGCATCTTCCACTAATATTCTTCTGGATGCATATATTAGCTACCAGCCTTGCTCATTCATGAATTTGAAAATGGGGCAATTTAAGATGCCCTTTAGCGAGGAACAAATCGGTTCTTCCGCTAAATTGGATGTTTTCCATCGTTCCGAAGTGACCAGCAAACTTTCCTATAATTACGACCTGGGCCTCATGGCCGAGGGCAAACTTTTGAAAAAGAAAATTTACTATGGAGCGGGTGTGTTTAATGGCACTGGCCGAAATAAAGCGGATAACAATGATAATAAAGATGTTGTTGGCCGCGTGGTCTTGTCGCCCCTGGCGGGGAGCGGGTCGCTCCTGGAAGGCCTTTCCTTGGGTGGGGCAGTTCAAATCGGCCGCCAACCGCAAGTGGGTACTGACGAGGGTGAACGGAACCGATACGGTGGATTGCTGAAATACACTTATGCCGGTTTTAAATTACAGGGTGAATATATTTATCAAGAAAAAGAACAAGTTGACGCGAGCAAAAAATTCGCCTCGGGCTGGTATGGACTTGCCACTTATTGTGTTATTCCGGAAATGATTGCTGTGGTGAAATTTGAAATGTACGATCCCAATCAAGCGGTTGATCTGGATGGCAGCCAAATCGGCAGTTTTGGTTTGAATTATTTTTTCAACAAGATTAAAATTCAAGCAACCTATCGCTTGAAAAAGCGCGAGACCGACATCAATCCCATTAAAGAATTTTATTTAATGACTCAAATAAATTATGGCAAAAAATAAAGGTCTTCTGATTATTTACCTCTTCGCATTTTGAATTTATATCCTGTAGGGAACGGTCGCAACCGCAGGGAATCCCGTCTTCGATAATCTCATTCAGGTCGGGGGACCGTTCCCTACGCCCGCTGGTCGTTCCAACCTGAAAACGGGTAAAAAGATACGCGAAGAGGACAACGCGCTTATGCAATTCAAATTGACGCACCAGGCGGGCAGGGCCCGGGCCGGCCAGTTGACACTGCGGCACGGCCGGATTGCCACCACGCCCCTGTTCATGCCGGTCGGGACCCAGGCTGCGGTGAAGACCCTGGACAGCCGGGACCTGGAGGAACTAGGGGTGGAAGCGATTCTGTCCAATGCCTACCACCTCTACCTTCGCCCGGGCGAAGACCTCGTGGCCGCGGCCGGCGGACTGCATGGGTTTATGCGGTGGCCGGGTGTGATTATCACGGACTCCGGCGGGTATCAGGTTTTTTCCCTCTCGGACTTTCGGACCCTCAAGCCCGACCGCGTGGAATTCGTATCCCACCTGGACGGTTCGCGGCACGTTTTCACGCCGGAAGCAAACATGGTCCTGCAGCATCGCCTGGGCGCGGATATCATCATGGCCCTGGATGTGTGCGTGGCCTATCCCGCGCCCGTGGAAGAAGTCCGGCAGTCCGTGGAATTGACCACCCAGTGGGCCCGTCTCTGCCGGGAAACGCACGAACGCCTGGGCGGGGAGCAGGCTTTGTTCGGCATTGTGCAGGGCGGGGTAATCCCCGCGGCCCGCCAGCGCTCCGCGCGCGAAATCACGGACCTTGATTTTCCCGGCTACGGGATCGGCGGCTTGTCGGTTGGGGAAGGGCCCGAGCTGATGAACGCTATGCTGGACATACTGGATCCGCTCCTCCCGCCGGAACGACCCCGGTACCTGATGGGCGTGGGCACGCCGGAAAATCTCTGGGACGCGGTGTCCCGGGGGATCGATATGTTTGATTGCGCCATGCCCACCCGCCTGGCGCGCAACGGCACCTTGTTTACGTCCCAAGGCCGCCTGGTGGTTAAAAACGCCGCTTACGCCCGGGACGAATCCCCGCCTGACCCGGATTGCGCCTGCCCCCTGTGCCGGCAATACAGCCGCGCGTATTTACGCCATCTGTTTAACACGCGCGAGATATCGGCGCTGAGACTTTCCACTTTACACAACCTGTCATTCATGCTAAATTTGACCCGTTTTATTCGGGAATCAATTCAAGGCGGTGAATTTCAACGCGCCCGTGAGGCATTTTTAAGCAAATACCGCTCAGGAGATCGTCCTGAATAGCCACGTTTTCTGCAATGAGTCCCTCGCGGTTAACCACTCGAATTATCCGGAGAAATCAGCGTTCGTCAGGGTTCGGGCTTTTTAGAACCTGATCATTTTTGGCATGATGCCAGGAGGAATTTAACATGGAACCATGGACACTAATGGCAATGGCAACATCCCCCAAGTCAAGCGGGGGAGCAGACGGCGGTGCGGCCGCGGGTCCGATGTCGGGATTCATGTCCCTGCTGCCGCTGGTATTAATTTTCGTTTTATTTTATGTCCTTTTTATTATGCCCCAGCGCAAGCAGCAAAAACGCCAGCAGGAACTCCTGAAAGCCCTGCGCAAAGGAGACGAGGTGTTGACCACGGGCGGTGTGTTCGGCACGATCCACGGCTTCAACGAACGGGAAAACACCGTGTATCTGAAACTGGGCGAGAACATGAAGATCGAGATACAACGCAGCGCCATCTCCGGTTTGCGCAAGTCGCCCGCTGCCGAACAAAATCCCAGTTTACCGGTTAAAAAGTAGGGCAGGGATCTCATTCCAGGCAACATGATGCGATTGTTTCGCAAGCTCCAGCATGGTTCGCGGCGAGGCCTATGGCCGGCGGTTTCCCGCGCGGTTGTGGTGGCCGTGCTGGTGAGCGGCGGGGTGTGGACTCCCGGACGGATCTGCGCCGATTTGGGAGAAGCCCAGTTCCGGGACTTTTACCAGGAATTTTACCGCAATCCGCATGCGCAGCAAATTCCGGCCGCGCTGGATTACTTCACGTCGCCTCCGCTCCCTGACCAGGATCGCGGCGAAGCTGAAATAGAACTTGCCGCCCGCGCGCGTTTTTTTGCCGTACTGGCCGACGCCTATCCCGTTGTCTGGCGGCAGGGCGAACGAAATTTCCCGAAAATCTACTGGCCGCGGAAAAACCGCTGGCTGGAAGTCTTCAAGCGTAATCAGGACGAACAACTAAAAGCCAATGTCCGGCGCTGGGCCTCCCAGGAAGAAGACCATGACCGCCGGATCTGGCTGGAACAGCTGGTCGTCCAGTCCCGCGCGCCCCTTGAAATTCTCGATCATCCCATCCGCGATCAATCACAACTTGAGGAACACTGGGCCTGCTTTTTTGCCGTGGGCAATACCCGGGTGGTTAGGAGCAGCGTAGCGCTCCTGGGAAACACCTCGGTGGGCTTCACCTGGCCGCCCCAACCGGAGGGGAACATCGTACGGGACTCCCGCAGGTCGAATGGCGCCGTGCGCCTGGCCAAGCCGAAACTGCTGCCCCGGGAACGGCGCTTGCGCGACCGGGCCCGTTGGGACCTGATCAACCGGGCGGCCCGCCATCCTCTGGTTCGCCAGGCCCTGCTGACGGAAACCAAATTTCTACAGAGTGAACCGGGATTCCCGGTGATGCGGTATCTGGCATATCAGGCCCTGGAGAGCAGGGACGCCGCCACGGTCAAACGCCTGGCGGACCTGGGATTGTACCAGGGCTTGACCAAGCCGGGAAAATGTTATTTCCAGGGTGTTTTGGATTTTCTGGAAGGCCGGGAACGGTCTGGGCAGAATAAAATCCGGTCATTGGAACGGGAGCACCGTGTCTGGGCCGAACAACTGCGCGCCTTAGGTGCGTATCTTCGCCACCGGACCCTGGAAAAAACCTGGCAGCGCACCGCGTTGCCGGCCGGGGGCAAAAAAATACCGCAGCGCGCCAGCCTGGTTGTGAGCGAGGCCAAAAGCCTGGCAGTGTTGGAAATTTGGGATCTGGAAACCATTCCCCGCGAAGAACGGCCGAACCGGTACTACCGTGAAAAAATAATCGGGAGCGCGCAGCCGGACCGGCGGTTCAGCCTGCTGATCAACGCCTGGCCCCGCGAAGGCTGGGCGTTTTCGAACTCCCACGCCTACCGTTGGAACAACCGTCAAACCGGGTGGGTGGCAATCGAGAACCAGGTGGTCAGCGCAGAGATGGCCAAGCTGACCGAATTAATCGCCACCCGGCAACTGCTAAGTGAAACGAATCCTTCCGCCATTTTAAAAATCATTGGAACCGGGGGCGTTGACTACGCCGAGCTTCACTACCCGGCTGCCCGGCAGTCCGAATTGTTCCAGCCCAGCCTGGCGGCCATGTTCCCCCATCAATCGCACCAGCTCCGGGACTTGCGCCTGATCGTGGAATTGGAATCAGGAAGGCCGCTGCACCTGCAGGCGGACCTGGACGTGTTTTCTTCCGGGAAAAAGATCGCCGTCGGCCGGGTAGAACGGTTTTTTTACGCTTATGACACGTTTGACCTGGATTGGATGGAGCGGTTGCGGTAAACATGAGCACATTCTTTCTGCATACCCTGGGTTGCCAGATGAACGTGTACGACAGCGAACGGTTGCTGCATTCGCTAACAACCGCGGGCTGGGTCCTGGCGCCTGAGTGGGAAGCGGCCGACCTCCTGCTGGTGAATACCTGCACGGTCCGGCAATTGGCCGAGGAAAAGGCCTTTTCCCTGGTAGGCCGCTGGAGCAAACTAAAGCAGCGGCGTCCCCGCGTATTGATCGGCATGGTGGGTTGTCTGGCGCAGCACCTGGGTCCCTCGGCTTTCCGGCGGGCGCCGGACATTGATTTCCTGGCCGGTCCGCGCGCACTAACCCGGGTTCCGGACCTGGCGGCCCGCGCTGGGCAAGAAAAGCGTCTCACTGATTTTTCCGTGCAAGCCTTCGGGCCCGGCGCGCCGCCGCCCTCCGGGCCACCCGTGGCGGCTTCCGCCTATGTCGCGGCCATGGACGGGTGCGATCAGTATTGCACCTATTGCGCGGTCCCCCTGGCGAGGGGACGGGAAAAATCACGGTCAGTGAACGCTATCCTGGCAGAGGTTTCAGCGCGGGTCGCGGCCGGGACCAAGGAAATTATCCTGCTGGGCCAGAGCATCACGCGCTATGGGCGGGATTCCGGTCCGGGCGAAGATTTAGCCGGCTTGCTGCGGCACGTGGCAAAGGTTCCCGGCATCAGCCGTTTGCGATTTTTAACCAGCCATCCGGCGGCGTTTACCGACCGTTTGCTGGACGCCATGCGGGAGCTCCCCGTGGTGAGCCGCACCTTGCATCTGCCCCTGCAGTCCGGTTCGGACGCTGTGCTGCAGGCCATGAACCGGGGGTACACGACCGGATACTACCTGGCCCTGGTCCGGCGCCTGCGGCAGGCGCTGCCGGACCTCGTTTTGTCCACGGATTTGATCGTCGGGTTTCCGGGCGAAGGGGAAGTGGATTTTCAGGCCACACTGGATATTCTCGTGGAATGCGATTTCGACACGGCTTTCTGTTTTAAATTCTCGCCGCGGCTAAACACAGCAGCGGCTAAAATGCCCGGGCAGATCTCTATCCCGGTCAAGGAGTCGCGTCTGGCGCGGCTGATGGACGTGGTCGAGGCCAACGCGATACGCCGGCGCGCCGCGTTTGTCGGGCGCCGGGAAAAGGTGCTGATCGAGCGTATGGACAGAAAAACCGGGGAACGCCTGCAGGGGCGGACACGGGCCAACCATATCGTGAACCTGGACGGCCCGGCCGCGTGGATCGGGCGCGAGTTGGACGTGGACATTATCGCCGCCGGACGCTGGTCCCTGCTGGGAGAGATACCCCGTCCGGCCCCGGCCAGCGCCGGGGAACCGTTATCAGCTCGCCCGGCGAATGCCGGGGAACACGCTGCATGAGGAGAGACCCGAAAATGCCCTTAACGCGCGCGCTGCTGCTGCTAGGTATCTGGATCTTGCTCGGCGCGGCTACCCTGACCGAAGAACAGCGCTACCAGCAGGCCATACAGTATTTTAACCAGGGAGACGGGGCGGTGGCCCGCCGGGCCTTTGAGGATTTCCAAAAAGCGTTTCCCAAGTCGCGCTGGTCGCTCGCAATAGAATTGCGCTTGGCTGATCTCGAACCCAACGCCAACCAGGCCCTGTCGCGTTACCAGAGCGTGGTGGACAAAGCGGCGGAGAGCGAGTGGGGGCAAGACGCGCGCTGGGGATTGGCCGTGACGCTCTTTGTCCTGGGGGAGTACCAAAAAGCGATCCCCGCTTTTTCCCGGATCAATGCGCAGAGCGGGCAACGGGTGGGACAAGCGCTGTATTTAACCGGACTCTCCCACCTGGCCCTCAAACAAGCGGAACGGGCCCGCAACGCCTTTCAGGCCGTGCTGGACCATCACGGGAAAAGCAAATGGGTCGCGCCGGCCCTGGCCGGGCTGGGCGAGGCAGAATTGGCGCTAAAAGAAACCTCCCACGCCCTGAAAACCTTTGACCGCTACTTGCGGGAATTTCCCCAAGGTGGGTTGGTTCCCCAGGTGATGGAACTAAAAGCCCAAGCCCTGGCCAAGCAGGGGCAGGGGGAAGCCTCTGTCAGCGTGCTGCACGAATTGGTCACGAAATACACGGCCAGCTACGAGGCGGAAAAAGCAAAACTGCGGCTGGCCGAGAGTAAGGATAAATTCACGGTGCAGGTCGGCGCGTTCACCAAACCGGAATACGCCCAAAAGCTGGTCAACCGGTTGCGCCAAAAGGGATACAACGCCTATATCCTGGTGGGGCGGCAGAGACAGGACGTGTTCAACCAGGTCCGGATCGGCAGCTACACCAAGCGGGCCTTTGCCGATAAAATAGGGGAGAAACTCTCCCAGGCCGAGGACTTGCCGTACATTGTGTTGCCCTATGTGGAGCCTGAGACGCCCGGTCTGCAATAATCATCCCCGCTCTGAAGTGCGGGGTATTCTGGTGACCCTCACCCTGAATCCCTCTCCCCTATCAGGGAGAGGGGGCGAGGTAACCCCGCGCTGAAGCGCGGGGATTTTTTCGTATATGGAACCGTAAGGAGCGTAATTAACCGTGTCTGCCAGTTCGGGAAAAACCTCGCCCATGATGAAACAATACCAACAGCTCAAGTCCGAAAACCCGGACGCGCTGCTGCTTTTCCGCCTGGGTGATTTTTACGAGCTGTTCGGCGACGACGCCAAGGAAGCCTCACGTCTTTTGGAGATCACCCTGACGGCCCGCGCCTCCGGGGAGGGGCGCGTGCATAAAATTCCCATGTGCGGCGTGCCGCACCACGCGGCCGGAAATTACATCAACCGGCTGCTCAAGGCCGGACGCAAAGTAGCCATTGTGGAGCAAATGGAAGATCCGCGCCAGACGAAGGGCATGGTCAGGCGGGAATTGGTCAGAGTCATAACGCCGGGGACGCTCCTCTCGCCGGAAAGCCTGGAAGCCCGGCAAAATAATTACCTGGTAGCCGTGGCCGGAACGGCCGAGGCCTACGGCCTGGCGGCCACGGATTTATCCACCGGCGAATTTTTAATCTCGGAATTTTCAGGGAAAAACGCCTGGGAAGAGCTGCGTCTCGAAATCGGGCGCCTGCAGCCCTCGGAAGTTCTCCTGCCGGATGATCTCGACCCGGCCGGGCAGCAGCGTTTCTCGCAAATCAATCACGCCTACTTCACCCGGCTGGAAGGATACCGCTTTGACCCGGACGCCGGGCGCAGCCGCCTGCTCGACTATTTCAAAGTCTCCTCCCTGGATGGCTTTGGCTGCGGTCATTTCGTGCTGGGTTTGGGCGCGGCGGCGGCGGCGCTGCATTATCTCGCCGAGACCCAGCGCAGCCCCCTGAGCCACATCCACAAACTCACTCCTTATTCCATCGCCACGCACATGCGCCTGGACGAAGCGACCATCCGGAACCTGGAACTGGTGAAAAGCCTGGCTGACGGAACGCGGCGGCATACCCTGCTGGAGGTATTGGATTTTACCCGCACCGCCATGGGCGCCCGGCGGCTGCGGCAATGGGTGCTGCGCCCCCTGCTGGTCCTGGAAGACATCCGCGGGCGCCAGTCCGGGGTGACCGAATTCGTGAAGAACACCGGGTTGCGCCAAAACCTGGCGGAGATTCTCGGCCGCATGCATGACCTGGAACGGCTGGCCGGACGGGTGGGCGCGCAAACCGCCACGCCGCGGGATGTCGCGTCCCTGGGCGCTACCCTGAACCGGCTGCCGGAAATCAAAACCTGCCTGCCGGAAAACACGGCCGCGCCCCTGTCCCGGGTGGCGGGCCAGTTGCCGGAATGCGCCGCGGCGCGGGACCTGATCCAACGCGCCCTGGTCGAGCAACCCCCAATTTCCCTGAAGGGCGGCGACATCATCCGTCCGGGATATAATACCGAAGTGGATGAGCTGCGCCACCTGACCCGGGAAGGCAAGGGAATCATCGCCCAAATGCAGGCCCGGGAACGGGAACAGACGGGCATAGGCAGTCTCAAGGTGGAGTTCAACCAGGTGTTCGGCTATTATATCGAGGTTTCCAAAGCCAATGCCAAGCTGGTGCCCGAGCATTATCAGCGCAAGCAAACCCTGGTGAACGCCGAGCGCTACATCACCCCCGAATTGAAGGAGTACGAGCAAAAAGTCCTTCATGCCCAGGACCGGCTGCTGGACCTGGAGCAGGAGTTGTTTTTGAAATTGCGCGGCCGGGTGAGTGAAACCCTGCCCGACATTCAGCAGGCGGCCGGGGTGGTCGCCAATCTGGACGCCTTGTTGTCCCTGGCCGAATGCGCGCTCCGCAACCAGTACGCGCCTCCGCAAGTGGATGAAGGCGATGAAATCAATATCCTGGAAGGACGCCATCCGGTGGTGGAGCAACTCACCTCGGAGAAATTCATCCCCAATGACACCCAGTTAAACAAGGACGAGCATAAAGTTCTCATCATTACCGGACCCAATATGGCCGGCAAATCCACCTATCTGCGCCAGACCGCGCTTATCGTCATCATGGCCCAACTGGGCGGCTGGGTTCCCGCCCGGCAGGCCCGGATCGGCTGGGTGGACCGTGTCTTCACCCGGGTGGGCGCGGCGGACAACCTGGCCGGAGGCCAGAGCACGTTCATGGTCGAAATGAACGAGTCGGCGAATATCCTGAACAATGCGACGCCCCGGTCGCTGGTGATTCTGGATGAAGTGGGGCGGGGGACCAGCACGTTTGACGGAGTCTCCATTGCCTGGTCCGTGGCCGAGTACCTGCATGACCAGGTGGACGCCAAGACCCTGTTCGCCACCCATTACTACGAGCTGACCGAACTGGCCCTCTCCAAACCCCAGATCAAAAATTTCAACATCGCGGTGCGGGAATGGAAGGACGAGATTATTTTTCTGCGGAAAATTCTGGAAGGCAGCACGGACCGTTCCTATGGCATCCAGGTGGCGCGCCTGGCCGGCCTGCCGGACGCGGTGATTGTGCGGGCCCGGGAAGTACTGGTCAACCTGGAAAAAGCGAATTACACCGATTCGGGCGCTTCCCGCCTGGCCGAACACGCCCAGGATACCCCCCAGATGAGCCTGTTTGACGACCAGCAGGCCTCGCGTCTGCTGCAGGCCCTGCGGACCCTCACCCCGGAACACCTGACGCCCCTGGAAGCCTTGAACGAACTGGCCCGGCTCAAACGGGAATTCGGCGCGCCGGATGAATAAATGGTCTGCCATGGTCCCGCGCTTCGGGACCTATGGTTTTTTGAAAAGCCTGATTTTCTTTGATCCCTTTATCATTCTCTTCCTGCGGGAACAGGGAATCTCCTTTTTTGGCATCGGCCTGTTGATCGCCGTCCGGGAACTGGTAACCAACCTCACCGAAATACCCACGGGCGTGATCGCGGACATCTGGGGCCGGCGCCGCGCCATGCTCGCCTCGTTTGCCAGTTATATCGCCAGTTTCGCCTTATTTTACTGGTCATCCCATTTTTGGCTATTTGCCGCGGCCATGGTCTGTTTCGGGCTGGGCGAGGCTTTTCGCAGCGGCACGCACAAGGCCATGATCATGGAGTACCAGGACCGCCAGGAAGGCCAAAGAGCCTCTACTGTGGCGATTTTCGGGTTCGTGCGGTCCTGGTCGCAGATTGGCGCGGCTCTCTCCACGCTGCTGGCAGCCGGCTTGGTTTTCATGAGCGGCCAATACCGGATTCTTTTTATCGCCAGCATGCTGCCGTACATCCTGGCCGCCCTGCTCATTATTACTTACCCCCGGGAACTGGACGGACGAGATCGTTCGCCGTTGGCGCGCCCGTCCTGGCGCCGCTTTTTAGCCGATACCTTGCGGCGCGTGTGGAAACAGCCCCGGTTGCGCCGTGCCGTTCTCAACAGCGCCCTGGACAAGAGCCTGTATAAGACCACCAAGGATTATCTGCAGCCGGTCATCGCGGCCGGCGCACTGCTCCTGTTTCCGTTTTTACCCGCGCTGCTGCCGGACCTGGGGGACAAGCAAACCATCGCCGTGGCCGTGGCCCTGATCTATTCGAGTCTCTACCTGATAGGCGCCCTGGCCTCGGCCCGCAGCGAGCGGATCGAGAAAGCGCTGGGTGGCGGCGCCCGGGCCCTGAACCGGACTTTTGCCCTCTACCTGGTGATCATGGCCGTGGCCTGGGTGTCCTTATGGCATGATTGGTGGTGGCTGACCGTGCTGGGTTTTCTGTTCATCGGAGCCATTCAAAACGCCCGGCGCCCGATGATCATCAGTTTTCTCGGCCAGCATATGCAAGCCAACGAGCGGGCCACCGTGATGTCCGTGGAGACGCAGGTGCAAACGCTCTTAACCCTGATACTGGCCCCGCTGATCGGCGCGTTCACGGACCTTTTCGGCCTGTCCGCGGTATTCATGGTGGGCCTGGTGGTTTTCTCGGGTTTCGGCTATCTGGTCCGGTGTAAAAAAGATTAATCCACGAAATACACGAAATAAAATGTCATTCCCGCATGCTTTAAGCGGGAATCCAGGGCATCCCGGCCCATCGCGCATGCTGTTGTCCTAATCGTCCTGGACCCCGGCTAAATACAAGCCGGGGTGACAGTCATTGGTTGGGTATTTTATCCGTGTGCATGCTCTCGTGTTTTTTATATCTGTTTCATCCGTGGTTTATTCTGCTTTTTTCTTTCTTTTTACCGAACCCCAGAGTATACTCCCTTTTAATATGACGATTGTCTTGGAAGGCATGTAAAGCCTTCGCCGCTCCGGGACCAATCGTATTAAATCCCCGAAAAAAACGAAAGTGGGGCAGAAAGGAGTGTCCCGGCATGCTCGAAAGCGAACGCCTGCGTCTTAGCCAGAAAATCGAAGATCTTGCCGCGCACTATCATTATCACCGTCATGGACTCCTTCCCATCCTGCAAGCCATCAAATCCAATCACAATCATATCAGCGATTTCGCCATGCAGGAAGTCGCCCGCTTGCTTTCCATTCATCCGGTGGAAGTTTACGGGGTGGTCAGCTTTTATTCGTTTCTCTCCACCAAGCAACAGGGGAATTTCGTCATTCGCCTGTGCCGGACGATTTCCTGCTGCCTGGCAGGGAAAGACACCGTGGCCCGCCAGTTAGAGAACGAACTGGGCATTGCTTTCGGCGAAACCACCCCGGACGGACGTTTTTCTCTCTCGTGGGCCAATTGCCTGGGCATGTGCGACCAGGGCCCGGCGCTTCTGGTCAATGACTATGTCTTTACCCGGGTTACGGCCGAGCGGGTCTACAACATTATCGAAACCTGCCGGCGCAGCTTTGGCGTGTCCGCCCTGGAAGGCAAAGATGCGATAAACAATCACAGCGAGGTCCAGTCCAACGTAAAAACCAATTTGTCGCACGGCGTGTTTTCGGCCGAAGACCCGGACCAGGGGCTGCGCGCTGCGCTCAAACGCGCTCCCAACGACGTGATCAACATGATCAAGGAATCCGGCCTCAAGGGCCGGGGCGGCGCGGGATTTCCCACGCACATTAAGTGGGAACTTGCGGCCAAGGCCGCGGGCGGGGAAAAATACGTGGTGTGCAACGCCGATGAAGGCGAACCCGGCACGTTCAAGGACCGTGTGCTGATCTCCGATTTCCCGGACCTCATGCTGGATGGCATGACCATCGCGGGTTACGCCATCGGTGCGCAAAACGGCATCATCTATCTGCGGGGCGAGTACTCCTATCTGAAAAAGAACTTATATCAGGCCCTGGCCCGGCGGCGGTCCGCGAATTTGCTGGGCCAAGACATCCTGGGCAAGCGGGGATTCCACTTCGAGATTGACGTGCGGCTTGGATCCGGCGCCTACGTGTGCGGAGAGGAGACGGCGCTTATCGAATCCCTGGAAGGCCAGCGGGGCGAACCCCGCAACCGGCCGCCGTTCCCGGTCAACACGGGTTATAACAACCACCCCACCATCGTGAACAACGTGGAGACTTTCGCCCTGACGACGCACATTCTCTCGAAGGGCCCGGCCTGGCTCAAACAACAGGGGACTAAACTTTCCATTGGGACCAAACTTTTTTCCGTGTCCG
Source organism: candidate division FCPU426 bacterium (assembly GCA_030619365.1). Classification (GTDB taxonomy): domain Bacteria; phylum Oederibacteriota; class JAAXVQ01; order JAAXVQ01; family JAUVAV01; genus JAUXBQ01. The sequence continues at coordinate 17,989 of JAUXBQ010000011.1, forward strand.
GAGACTGCCAACATCCCGGTATTTACGAGTTTCCCTACGGCGTGACGATCGCCGAGTTGCTGAAACAAGTCGGCGGCGAGGACGCCAAGGCGGTGCAGGTCGGCGGCGCCTCAGGGCGCTCGGTTCCGCGCTCCCAGTTCGAGCACACCCTCGCCTTTGAAGACATCCCCACCGGCGGCTCCATCATTGTCTTCGGACCACAAACCAATATGCTGCAGGTTGCTAAAAACTTCCTGGAATTCTTCAACGATGAGAGCTGCGGCCAGTGCACGCCCTGCCGCATCGGCAATGTCAAATTATTGGAGGGCGTGGAACTGCTGGAAAAAGGCAAATGTTCCATCAAGTATCTGCGCGAACTGCAGAGCCTGGGCCAGACCATGCAATTGGCCAGCAAATGCGGATTGGGTCAGAGCGCGCCCAATGCATTCCTGAGCATAACCGAGCATTTTAAGGACGAGATTCTCGGAAAAATCCACAAAACAGTCGAAGTCGAAGAAGGAGGAACACACCCGTGACCTCGGAAGCCTTGGCGAACAAGAGCGCGAACACCTGCGGGAAAGAGTCCCGCAGCCCAGTCAGCCAGCGACTGAACGAGGACGACGTTTCCTGCCGGATGGCCGAGGAAGGTGTTATCGTTCAAGTGAAAATCAATTCCCAAACCGTGGAAGTGCCGGCCCGCACCACGATCCTGGAGGCGGCCAAGCAGGTCAATATTCACATTCCCACGCTCTGCTTTCACCCGGACTTGTGCGTGGCCGGTGTCTGCCGCATCTGTGTGGTCGAGGTAGAAGGGCAGAAAACCCTGCAGACGGCCTGCTCTTACCCCATTACCGAGCCTATCGTCGTCCACACCTCCACGCCCAAGGTCCGGCGGGCCCGACGGCACATCCTGGATTTGATGCTGTCCGAACACTATGGCGAGTGCTATTCCTGCGTACGGAACAACAATTGCGAACTCCAGTCCCTGGCCAAGGAATACGGGGTGGATTTTTACCGCTTCGGGCACGTGCGGGAGCCGAAATACGAAGTGGACCGTTCCTCCTACTCCGTGGTACGGGACATGAACAAGTGCATCCTCTGCCGCCGGTGCGTCCGCACCTGCATTGACCTGCAGGAAGTGGGCGTCCTGGAGGCCGTCAACCGGGGAGACCAGACCAAGATCACCACCTTCATGGACCGCCCCCTGAACGACGTGATCTGCATCAATTGCGGGCAATGCATCAACCGCTGTCCCACCGGAGCGCTGCGGGCCAACGACCCCTCGGACGACATTTGGTCCGTGATCGACGACCCGGATAAGCACGTGATCATCCAGACCGCTCCCAGCCCCCGGGCCGCGATCGGCGAAGCCTTCGGACTGCCCCCGGGAACCTCGGTCACGCGTGAGATGAACACCGCGCTCCGGCGCTGCGGATTTGACCGCGTGTTTGACACGAATTTCAGCGCGGATTTAACCATCATGGAGGAAGGCGCAGAACTGCTGATACGCTTGAAAAAGGCCCTGGTCGACAAGGAGCCCAGTGTGGCCCTGCCGCAATTCACCTCCTGCTCGCCGGGCTGGGTAAAATACCTGGAGCATTTTTTCCCGGAATACATTCCCAACCTGAGCACGTCCAAGAGTCCGCAGCAGATGTTCGGCTCGGTCATGAAGACGTATTACGCCCGGAAGCACGGGATCGACCCGGCCAAGATCGTCACCGTAGCCCTCATGCCCTGTTCGGCAAAAAAATACGAGTGCAACCGCCCCGAGATGTGCGCTTCGGGCTTCAAGGACATTGACTACGGCCTGACCACCCGCGAGTTGGCGCAAATGATTCAAGAAGCCGGAATTGACCTGCCGTCTCTGCCCAAAAGCGATTTTGACGAGCCGTTTGGCGAAGCCTCGGGAGCCGGCCTGATCTTCGGGGCCACGGGCGGCGTCATGGAAGCCGCGCTGCGCACTGTGGTGGAACTGGTCACCGGGCTGAAAGCGGAACAGGTATTTGAAAACCTGCGAATCGAACCGGTTCGGGGCTTTGAAGGGATAAAATACATGGAGTTGAAGATTCCCCAGGTGGGTCCAATGCCGGAGATTCTGAAAAATCTGGACATTCCCAACTGGGACTTCCTGAACCAAGTCACCCTGAAGATTGCCGTGGCGCACGGGACGGCCAATGCCCGCAAAATCATGGAGGACATCAAGGCCGGCGGGAAATTTTCCAAGTGCCACTTTATTGAATTCATGGCCTGCCCGGGCGGCTGCCTGGGCGGCGGGGGACAACCCATTCCCACTTCGCCGGAAATCCGCGCGGCCCGGGCCAAGGCCATTTACGCTGAGGAAGAATCCCTGGAAATCCGGAAATCCCACGATAATACGCACGTGATCCAGATTTACCAGGAGTTCTTTACCGAGGGTCCGTGCAGCCAGAAGAGCCATGACCTGTTGCATACGCATTACGTAAACCGCGGAAAAGCCATCGTGTAAGCCATCTCAACACAAAAAAAGCCCTGTACCGTCCGGTACAGGG
>JAUXBQ010000076.1 GCA_030619365.1 candidate division FCPU426 bacterium
TAGGGGCGAATCTTGTATTCGCCCTCAATGCAGGCGATCACAAGGATCGCCCCTACATTATTTTCTACGCCTGCCCGCCCCGGGCAGCAAGCCCAGGCGCCGGGCCTGGTCCGAGCAGAAGACCTGGTTCGGATCGTACTTGGCTTTTACGGCCTGCCATTGCTTCAGGCGCGGATACATGGCCGCAAAGGTCCGAGCCCGCATGCGGCTGTCCTTGGCCAGGTATAGACGCCCTCCGAATTTCAGGACCAGCTTGTCCCATTTCTCCATCTCGCTTAGAATCCCGCCGCTGGCGACCGGAAAATCCAGGGCAATAAAATAACCGGGCGTGGGAAACGAGAGCGGCGCTTTTTGTGGACTGGGTCCGAATTTTTTCAACACCGCTAAAAAGGAAGCGCGCCCGCTCCTGGCAATGGCTTCCAGTACGGTTTTAATTCCCTCGAATCCGTATTTAGGCGGGATGAGAAATTGGTATTGCGCCATGCCCGGTTTACCGTAGATGCGGTTCCACTTGAGCACCTTGTCCAGGGGATAGAAAAACGTATCAATGTCCACCAGCGTGCGCGTGGTCTTGGGATGTTTGTGGTAAAAAACCGTGTTAAAGGCCGCCACCGATAGCGGGTTCAAGCTCCAGGCTGGAAATTCGATGGGCACGGTGACCTGGGGAGTCCGGCGGAGTTGCAGGGGATTCCGGCGCTGCGCCGCGGTCAACAGATCGCTTTTTTTGGCGAACGCGCCCTGCATCATGATGCTGCGCCCCAGGCGCCGGCCCTGGGCCAGGCAGTCGATCCAGGCCACGGTCATGGGCACGTCGTCCGATTCTTCGTACAACTGGAATATATGCTCCAGGTCCCGTGCCTTCACGCCTTCATATATCAATTGACTGGTCTCAATGGGCAGGAGCTTGATTTCCACGCTTTCAATGAGCCCGGTCAAACCCATGCCGCCGATAGTGGCCCAAAACAGGTCGGCTTTTTCCCGCGGCGAGCAGGTCACCCGCGACCGGTCGGCCAACAGCATGTGCAGCCGTACGATAAAATGGCCCAGGGAGAGCTTGCTTTTCCCGTGCACGCCGCAAGCCACCGAGCCGCCCAGCGTGGGGAACTTGGTGCCCGGGGTCGCGGGCAAAAACCAGCCGCGCGGCACAAAATGCTCGATCACCTGCTCCAGGGTCACGCCCGCTTCCGCGTGCAGCACCCCGGTTTTTTCGTCAAAGGCCAAAAAGCGGTCCGAGGGCGTGTAATCCAGGACCAAGTTTCCCCGGTTGAGCGCCGAATCACCGTACGCCCGGCCGGCGCCGCGCCCCAGCACCTGTTTCCCATCCCGCCCGGCCAGGGTTCGGAGCGCGTCCCCGGGAGCATGCACGGGCAGCAAGTGCGCCGCACTCACGGGAAACCGCCCCCAGCCAGCCAGGGGAATCTGGGGCGGCCACAGGGCGTTAAACGAATCCATTATCGTTATCATCCATCCTGTCGGATACCCATTTCAAATGATTTCCCTGTAGGGAACGGTCGCGACCGTTCCCTACTAAGTGATACCATGCCGTTCCCCGCATTATTCCCTCCCCCTCTGCCGCATTTCCCGGTCAGTCTCACGCTTGATATCGCGTTCTTTCAGCGTCTTTTTTTTGTCGTACGCGTGCTTGCCCTTGGCCAAGGCAATCTCCACCTTGACCCGACGATGCTTGAGGTACAGGGACAGGGGAACCAGGGTTTGCCCTTGCTGGGCTACCTTGCCGGCCAGCCGGTGGACTTCCCGCTTGTGCATGAGCAGGCGGCGGGCGCGCGTGGGATCCGGATTCTCGCGATTGCCCTGGGGGTAGGGCGATATGTGCATATTAAACAGGAACAAGGACCCGTTTTTCACCGCAGCGTAACAATCCACCAGGTTGGCCGAACCAGTGCGCACGGACTTCACTTCGCACCCTTGCAAGGCAATCCCGGCTTCAAAGGTCTCCAGGATATGATACAAATGGCGGGCCTTGCGGTTTCGCACCAGGACTTTAATCTCCGGAGCCTGCTCAGTCACAACCGTTTTCTCCTGGCCCGTTTGACCGCACGCGGGGTATTGCGTTGAGGTCCCGTTGTACCCGGACCGGCCGGATCGCGCAGCGCAAAAATGACGCGATTCTTCTCGCGCTCCACGCCGGCCACCTGGACGGAAACCGCCAGGCCCAGACTAAACGTGCGGCCGTGGTTCGTGCCTTGCAGTTCATAACGGTGTTCATCAAACATATAATAATCATCCGCCAGATCCGCGGCCCGCACCAGGCCTTCCACAAAGGGCTCGGCCAGCTCCACGAAAAATCCAAAGTTAGTGACATGGGTAATCACGCCGGCAAAGGTTTCCCCGATCTTGCCTGCCATGAATTCCATTTGCTTCATCTTCACCGCTTCCCGCTCGATTTTTTCCGCCCGGCGCTCGAGTTGCGACAGGTCTTCCCCCCAGCGTTCCATTTGCGCCTGTAACCGGTTGCGCCGCGCGCCGGAGAGTATTCCCGTGCCCAGGCGCTCGGTCAGCATGCGGTGCACGATGAGGTCCGGGTAGCGCCGGATGGGAGAGGTGAAATGGGTGTAGCAGTCGCTGGCCAGGCCAAAATGACCCAGGTTCGTGGGCGCGTACACGGCCATTTTCATGGCCCGCAGCAGGGCCATGTTCAGGACGGGCGCCTCGGGCTTGCCTTCCCAGGCCTGGAGCAGCTTCTGAAAAGCGCGGGAGGCGTTTTTCGGTTTGCCCTTCTCGACCCGGTATCCGTACACGGCCAAAAACTCCCGGAAGGACTCGAATTTCTCGCCTTCCGGCGGTTCATGGACGCGGTACAGGGTCGGCATGTTCAAGCGCAGCAGAAACCGGGCGACCGCTTCATTGGCCGCGATCATGCAATCTTCGATCAGGCGGTGGCTTTGCAGGGATTCCCGCTTTTCAATGGTCTGGACGCGTCCGTCCGGACCCAGGACCACCCGCGGGTCGGGCAGATCAAAATCCAGGCTGCCCCGGGTATTGCGCCGTCCACGCAGGGCCTGGGCAACCTCATGCAGTTGTTTCAGTTCCGGGACAAACCGTCCGGCCGCATCCTCTCCCGCGTCCTGGCTGCTGAGCACCTTCTCTACGCCTTCGTAGGTCAACCGGGCGTTGCTGTGGATCACGCTCCGGTGAAACTCCGTCTTGGTCACCAGCCCGTCCGGGCTCACGTGCATAAAGGCTGAGAGGGTCAAACGGTCCTGGTCCGGCACCAGACTGCACACGCCACATGAGAGCGGTTCAGGCAGCATGTGCAAAACGCGGTCCGGCAGATACACGCTGGTGCCGCGCTCCCTGACCTCCAGGTCCAGCGGAGTCCCGGATGCCAAGTAATGCGAAACATCGGCAATGTGCACACCCAGGCGCCAGCCGTTGTCCTCAGCCCGGCAGGACACGGCATCGTCGAAATCCCGCGCGTCCGCGCCGTCGATGGTGACGATTACGTCTTGACGCAAGTCCAGGCGGCCCGCGAGCGCATCCGGACCGGGTTCCCGGGCAAGGCAACGGGCCTCTTCCCTGGCAGTCTTGGTAAAACGGTCCGGCAATTCATGGCGCCGGATGAGGGCGGTGATCGCCACGCCCGGATCCTGCTCGCTGCCCAGAACTTCAATCACTTCCGCTTGGCCCGGACGCATCCCCTCCGGCCAGCCGGTCACCCGGACCACAGCCTTGTCGCCCGCTTGGCCTCCGGCCGGCAGGCCGTCGGGCAGCATAAAATCCCCGATCCCGGGCACGCCCTCTGGTTGCAGCCAATACCGCTTCTGCCATTTTCGCAGTTTCCCCACCAGGGTGGCGCGCGCCCGCCGGACCACGCGCAGCACTTGGGCCCGCCGCCGGCTCCCGGGCTGTCCCGGACGCTTCCCCTGGAAAATGAGACGCGCCTCGACTACGTCATCCGGCAGGGCGTCGCCCAGGTCAGGCCCGGAAATATAGCAATCCGCTTCCCCCTCATCGTTCGGAATTAAAAAGGCAAAACCCGGCTGGGTTTGTTGTATCCGCCCGGTCAGCTTCCGGGCGGGTTTGGACAGGCTGTAAACCCCGCCCCGGCCCTGCACGATCCGCCCGGTTGCCAGCAGGGTTTGCAGACCATCGGACACCCCCCGCCGCCGGCTGGCGGGCAAGCCCAGGCTGCGCAGCAACTGGCGCGGCGATTGGGCTTTTTGCCGCAGGGCCGCGATGATTTTTTCTTCATCCACCCCGGATTTATAGTCTCTGCGCTTTCTCGGCACGCGGTTCTTTCTCCATTTCATTGATCCGGCTTTTGGCTTGACAGCACGCTTACCGGTGGGGTATATTCTCTTTTCCTATTCGGTCTGGATGTTTTTTTGCCACGAAGACACCAAGACACAAAGAAACATAAAATAAAAATATTTAATGTTATTATTTTTTTCTTTCTTCGTGCCTTAGTGTCTTGGTGGCAGCTTTTTCCTTTTCACTGCCAGCAGGCGGAAGTGGCGAAATTGGCAGACGCGCTAGATTCAGGATCTAGTGGGGGCAACCTCTTGGGGGTTCAAATCCCCCCTTCCGCACCAACCCTTTTTCATCACCTGCCTATTCCTTTCAGCACGGTTATTTTCGTTTCTTGCTCGCGGCCTTTCCGGTTGGCCGGGATGTGTTCGCGCCCGTTTTTTTGCCTGGCCGGGCTGGGGCTTTTTTCCGGGTCCGGGGTGCGGGTTTCTTTTTTTCCGAAGACTGCGATCGCGCCGTGGCTGGGGACGGCCCGGCCGGCCGGGGCTTTAATTCCGCCTCGGATCCCTGCAGAATGCGCCGCATGGCCCGGGAGGTCTGCTTGACCAGGGCCTCGCCGTGCTGCACGGCCCGTGAGGTTTGCTTGAGAAATTCTTCGCGCAGGTTGGAATAAATCAGTTCCTGGCGCGAGGGCGGCATGCTTTTCTTTCTGGTCTTCACCTGGGCCTGCACCAGGATTAAATCCTCGCCCATCACCAGTTCGTCTTGATCCACGTCGAGCACCAGGTCCGCGCCGATCCGCAAATGCGCCGTGCCCCAGTGTTTGTTGTCCACCTCGATATCCGCCAATGTCCCCAACGACTGTCCGTCCTTGCTCGAGATCGGTTTGCCGAGTAAATCATCCAGGGCCCGGAGGCCGGCCGGCTGGGATTGGATGCTTTTCTCGTCGGGAAGATAAATTAAATCAAATCCGATCTTGCGAATCGTCTCCACGCTGATCCAGGGGTCCTCGCCCGTATCCGCGAACCGGCCGGGTTTCAAGGAAACGCCCTTCAGGCGAATGCCGGCCGGGTCGAGAAATACTCCTTGCACACTGCCGAGAATTCTCCCGTCCGCCAGGCTCGCCACCCAGCGTCCTTTCAATTGTTTCAAAGACAGGGACATCTTCGCACCCCCTTTCAATCTGGTATGGCGTGAATCGAGAACCGGGTTTCAGCCTCAGCTCCCCATAAATCGCGATAAGCCTCCGCCAGGGCGGAAATCCGCCAAGCCGAAGTCCGCTGAACCGGATTTTCCAGAATGTGCTGCCGGTAGCGTTCTAGCGCCACTGCCATTTGGCCGGCCGGCACGCCGGAAATATCCAGGACCAGCACGGCCTGAAACCGGGGTTGCCACGCGCCGGCCAGACGGCCCAAGGGCTCCAGGGCGGTGACAATATGCGGTCCCGGGCCGCCTGCCAGTCCCACGCGATCATAAATCATTTGCGCGCGCTGGTAATGATAGTGGTCCAGCCAGACTTGCCAATCCTGGTTCACGGTCGCGGTCTGCAATTCCTGCCGATCCAGCCCGCGGACCAGCCACACGCTGACGCCGCGCGGCCCGGGTTCCAGCTCTGGACCGGGCCGGGCCAACTTTTGCCACACCGACCGGGCCAGGGCCAGTCGCTGTTGGCCCGCGTCCGGTGATTGGGTGTCAGGGCCCATGAGAACGTAGCCGTACATGGGGGCCCGCACGTTTTCATCGTGTCCATCCAGTAAAAATTCATGCCTGGGAATTTCCACTTGCTTGGGCGGGAAGACGGGTTGGGCCCGGTCCGGAGAGGGCGTTGGGAGGTGCGCCGGACCGCAGCCGGCCATCCACAGGAATCCGATCCCAGCCACTGCGGCAGACCAACGAGACATGCGACTTGCCCGGTTACTCGGGCTTTTCCGTTTTCTGGTCTTTAGGGGGCGCGGGTTCTTTGCTTTTGGGCAGGTCGGCCTCTCCGCCTTTCAGCACGCGTTTCAGGGCGTCCGAAGTCTGTTTCATAAAATCCGCGCCCAGCACGCTGTTCACGAAACTTTCCTTGCTTTTGGCGCGGGTCAGGGCGTCCACCTCGGCGCCGGACTGGACGAGGATCAAATCATGCCCCATCACCATATCGCCGGTGTCCACCACCACGCTCTGGTTGTTGTTCAATCCCAACTGTGTGATCTGCCAGGAATCCCGGTCCACTTCGATATCGACCAGGGTGCCCAGGGCGCGGCCGTCCTTGGTGGACACGGACATCCCGACCAACTGGGCCACTTTCTTGCCTTGCGGCTCCTGCTTGCTGGAGGAACTTTCGTTGGAGAGAAAGATCAAATCCAGCCCGATTTTCTTCACGTCCTGGATATCCACCCAGCGGTCCTCGCCCGCCAGGGGGGTACCGGTCCGCAGAACCAGTCCGGTCACTTGCTTGGCCTCAAGATCAAGATAGATGTTGTTTACCGTTCCAAGCATGGCGCCCTCGGTAAAAGTCGCCACCCACATGCCCTTGATATCTTTGTGCCAGGAACGCATTGCTCACCACCGCCTTGCCCGAAAGTTGGAACCACGACTCCAGCTATAATTTTCACACGACGGTATTGGCTTTGCAAGCCTCATTTTAAGGCGGCCGGTTGCTTCCTCGCTCCCTTCATTTGCCTTTGCTGCGTCCTGGCCGCGAATCCGCTTTTTTCTTGGATTTCAAGGGGTTTTTCGCTATAGTCGTTCAATTGCAGGAAAGGTTCCGCAAACCATGCCCGATGTGCGCACACCGGAAGAACGGTTTGAAGACCGCCTCGAAATCGTAGGGTATTTATCCGCCATTTTGGCCGGTATTTTCCTGGTTACGTACTTCGGCATGATTTTTTTTTACCGCCCCGTGCAACTGCATTCGCCGGGCACCAAACTCCTGGTCCTGCTGCTCTCCTCCGTGGCTCTGTACCTCGGTTTTTTCATTCCCCGTTATCATAACGCCAGCCGCGTGGCCTTTCGCCTTTTTTTTCTGGGCCTGGCAGTGTTCGCATATTTCCGGTCGCTGGCGCCGGGCCAATGGTTCTTCGGGCTTTTGCTGGTGTACGCCCTGTACGCGCTGTGGGTGTTGAGCCATCCCCGGGGATTGCGTTTTTTTCGCCGGCTGCGGCCGTATGAGGAGCGGGTCTTGCCCATCGCCGGCTGGTTTACCCTGCATCTCGTGGTTTTGACGTTATTCGCCTTGATCACCGCCATGCAGGGACTGATCATTCTGAGCCGGACCGGGGAGAATCTGCTCCATGAACTCGACCAGGGCATGTTCCAGTTGTTTCTGTCCCTGGTCGTGATCTTTTTTCTGCCGTTTCTCCGGCGTTTGCAGAACTGGGCCCGGTGGTGCCTCACGCTGCTCTGCGCGGGATTGGGCCTGACGGCCGTCCCGGCGACCATGAGCGTGACCATCCAAAACTATCTGGCCTACTGGCAGACCCTGGCCAAGGTGTTTTACTTCCTGAGCGTGGGCGGTTACCTGGTTTTTTCCCCTGCCGTGCGCCGGGTGTTCGACTCCCCGGCCGCTAAGCCACCGGCCGCGCCGGGCACCACGTGAGCATGGGCACCACGTGAGCATGGGCCTGTTCTGGTTTTACCTCATTTTCTACGGCGCCCTCGCCCTGGGCGTGGCCCTGCGCCGCTGGCAGGACGCCGCGCCCCGGATCATGCGCCTCACCATCCTCTGGATTGACGCGCCTTTGTTTTTTATCAGCTACTGGATGTTGGACCTGACCCAGCTTCGGTTGTATGCGCCCATCCCGGTCCTGGCCACGGTCCTGGTGCTGGTGCCCCTGTTTCTCAGCCCGGCCCTGGCCAATAAATTATTTTCGAAGAAAACCTCCCAGGGCAGCTTTGTGCTGTCCGCAGCCTTTTCCAACATTGGCACCACGGGCGGATCGTTTCTTTGCTACCTGCTCTTCGGTTTGCCGGGATTGTCCCTGGGTTACCTCTTTCTTTTTCCTTATCCCATTCTCATTTTCGTTCTGGGCTTCAGCGCGGCCAAGCGTTATTCCTGCGACTGCCGCCTGACCTTCCGGGATTACCTCTCCAATATCACCACCAACGCGATCTCCCTGGTGCCGCTGGTGGCCATTGCCCTGGGCCTCTGCCTGAATGCGGTGGGCATGAAACCGCCGGCCAACATCGCTCCCTGGGTGGACGTGTGGATCAAGGCGGGCCTGGGGCTGATGTGCCTGGCCATTGGCATGACCCTGGTCCTGCGCAGGGTCTTCGCCCACCTGCCGGCCATCACGACCCTCTCGGCCATCAAGTTCCTGGGATTACCCGCCCTGGCGCTGGTGCTGGTGTTTTTCTCTTTCGGTTCCCTGGCGTCCATACCAGCCCGGGTGGTGATGATCCAGTCTTTCATGCCGCCGGCCATTTATGCGGTCATCACGGCCAATCTCTTCGGCCTGGACCGCGAACTGGCGAATTCCCTGTGGTTTTCCACCAGCTTGTTGCTGTTGCCCATCGCGGCCCTGCTGTTCATCCTTTTCGGGTAAGGTGAAAAGATGCTCCCATCATTAACCAGGGCTAAATAACCGGTATTTTCCCTGGTCGCGGCGTCCCCTAAGCCCGCCGGGACCGTTTTTACATTTCCATGACATCCGGCACGCTTTTGCGGGCATATAATTAAGAAGTGGCTTGCGCATAAATTGCGAGGTTGCCATGTTATCTTTAAAATCTTCGCGCATCATTTTGTTTTTCATTTTTTTTCTGGCAGCCATCGCCGGTGGCTACGCCGCTTATCACTACTATGCCTATCTCTGTAAATCAGCCAGATTGAATTTTATTGAGTCCCAAAAGCAAACCGTTATTAAAATCCGGACCCGCGTTGAGGAAAAATGGCTGCGGAGTCTGGAGCAACTCCTGCACTACGCCCAGCGCATGGTTACGGGATCGCCGGATCAGATCTCCAAGTCATTGCAGGTCATCGTCGATTCTCAAGACGAAATGCGCCACGCCTTTTTTATCGACCGGGAAGTCATCTATCTTCCGCAGTGGAAGAAATTCAGAATCACCAAGTCTACCGAGGATCTTAGTCTGCCGATCTTCGAAAACACGGAATTCAAGCAGGCGGAACTACTTGAGTTCCAATACCAGGATTTTACCGAGGCAGTCAAAATCTACGAACGCTTTTGGCTGGAGAATCCCAATAATTTCAGGTCCGCCCATGCTTTAGCCCGCTGTCTGTTGAAAGCCGATAAATTCAAGCGCTCGGAAAATATCTACCTGCAAATTTATAATCAAAATCCCGCTTTAAAAATACAGGGAGATATGCCCTTGGCCATCACGGCCGCCTTCCAGCTCCTCGCGATTTACCAAAAGCGTGATCGCCGCCGTGACGCCCAGGCTTTCTCCCTGCAGCTTTATCATCATCTCTTGGATGAAAGATGGGAGCTGACTAAAATTAAAACCCGGTTTTTTCAAAATAAACTTAAAACTTACATGGAACCTTATTTATCCGAATCAGCCTTTTCGCGAAAATACCGGAAGCTCCTGCAGCGCGAGCGACGTATGGAAAAAAGTAAAAGCTACGTGCGTTTCATCTCCCAACGGGTTATCCCCTTTATCGAGAGCAGTCCTATTTCCGGATACCGCGTGTATTTCCCCACCTCACCCGACCACCAGCCGACTTTTCTCCTGATCATTCCCCATCGCCAGGGACATATTGTTCTGGATATTGAATATATGGGCTTTGTCCGCCAGCACTTATTCAAGCTGGCGGCCACCCTGGGTCAGGATCATGCCCTGGGCATGACCTTGCGCTTCTCTGACCAGACGGAGCATTTGGTTCCCATGGCGGGCGGCAACCTGCGGACTTTCTTAATCTCCCCCGACTATTTTCCGGATCTGGCTTTAGACCTGCTGATTCCCGACCGGGCCGGCCTGGCCCTGGAAACCCGCCTCGGCCAGTGGCGGCTTTATTTTATTGGCGGGTACTGCCTGTTTATATTGGTACTCACGATCATTTTTATCGTATTGATAAAACAACTCCAATTTGCTGAACTTAAAGCCGATTTTGTCTCCCATGTTTCGCATGAATTAAAAACCCCCCTCACCTCCCTGCGTATGCTTTCCGAGATCATGGCCGGCCAACCCCGGCTCTCCATAAAAAAGCGCCAACAGTATTATCGAATTATGAACAAAGAATCCATCCGCCTCTCCCGGCTGATCGAAAACCTTCTGGATATTTCACGCATCGAGAAAAAAAAGGACCAGTATTATTTTCAAAGCGAGAACCTGGATGCCGTGCTGCGCATTGCGCTCGATATATTTTCCAACGCCTTTCTCATTCACCGGTCACGGCTTAAAATCTCCCTGCAAAGTAGTTGCCGGGCCTGGCTGGATAAGGACGCCATTATTCAAATGATGCTCAACCTGCTGGACAACGCCCGCAAGTTCTCCCCCCCGAAAAGCGCGATCCAGGTCCGCAGCCGGATCCAGGACAACCAGGCGGGTGTGCAAATTATTGACCAGGGCGCGGGCATGACCGCTTCCCAGCTTCGAAAAGTTTTTAATAAATTTTATCAAGTTAAAAAAACCTACGAAGACAAATTTAAAGGCGTGGGACTGGGTTTGGCCATTGTCCGTAATATCGTCTCCGCGCACAGGTCCAAAATCTCCATCACCAGCGCCTTGGGCCGGGGAACCACGGTGACGATAACTATTCCGGTAAGCGCGCCAGGGGATTAATTCCGCCGGCCCAGGTTCGGACGGCCGGGGTGGAATGAA